>JBCCEO010000142.1:0-13139 GCA_039030255.1 Planctomycetota bacterium
ATTGCAACGTATGGGATTGTATCGCGTAGGATTGCATTGCGTGGGATTGCTAGGCATGGAATAGCATAGTGCAACGCGTTGAATTGCATCGCAAGGGATTGCTGTCTGAGTGACATTTGTCAAGAGTCATTTTATCAATTGATCAGCTAAATGGTACTGCATGTTCTGAAAGTAAGCGCCAACTGGTTGATACGTACGTTATTATGAAATCTGAGACGGCATTGCTTCCCAAGCATCGGCGTATTTTGGAGGGCTTGGGGGAAAATATTCGCTTGGCGAGGCTGCGGCGGAAATTGTCGGCGGGACAAGTCGCGGAACGAGCGGGAATCAGCCGGAACACGCTGTACTTGCTCGAAAAAGGGAGTGGGAACTCGTCGATCACGACGGTTTTCCAGGTCCTCGTCGTGCTCGGATTGGAAAACGATTTCTCAAAACTCGCGGCCGACGATGAACTCGGCCGGCGACTAGAAGATGCTCGCTTGAAGCCGACGCGAACGCGTGCGCCGAAGAAACGCTCGTAGAAAACAAAGGACTCAGATGACACGCGAGATCCATGTTTTCGGCGATTGGAAAGAGTTGGGCGAAGCGAAATGCATCGGGTTGTTGCGCTCTGAGGCAACCCATGGAAAAGAAACGTTCTCGTTCGAGTACGATCAACAGTGGTTGGAGGACGCAAATGCGATGCTCCTGGACCCAGATTTGCAGCTCTTTTCCGGCCCACAGTACTTGAGTGGCCAGGATCGTTCCAACTTCGGAATGTTCCTTGATTCTAGCCCCGACCGCTGGGGCCAGTTGTTAATGCGGCGTCGTGAACTAAGGGAAGCACGACTTGCTAAGCGCTCTCCAAAGATCCTCCTCGGATCTGATTTCCTGCTCGGCGTTCATGACGAGCAACGTGTGGGTGGCCTTCGTTTCAAAACGGATCCGGATGCCGAGTTTCTATCCGACGAGCAAGGAAGTGCAGCGCCGCCTTGGGCCCGACTTAGAGATCTAGAGAGTGCAGCTTGGCGATTCCAATCTGACGAAGGATTCGATTCAGCGGATAATGCTACCGAGTGGTTGCGGCTATTGATGGCGCCAGCCTCCTCAATCGGTGGTGCTCGGCCAAAGGCTGGAGTATGCGACGAAGAGCAGAGTCTGTGGATTGCAAAATTCCCAGGACGCAATGACGCCTATGACGTTGGTGGTTGGGAATGGGTCACACATCAAATGGCTCGTGAAGCTGGACTAGACATTGCCGATGCAAGAGCAGAAAAGCTTGGACGACCACATCACACTTTCATGGTAAAACGATTTGATCGAGTCTTAGAAAATGGAGAGCGAAAACGCCTGCACTTTGCATCGGCAATGACGATGCTTGGCTATTCGGATGGAACAAGTTTTCGAGATGGTGCGAGTTATCTTGAGATTGTCGAATTCTTGACGCGGCATGGGGCTGCGACGAAAGCGGACCTAAGCGAACTGTGGCGCAGGATCGTTTTTTCGATTTGTGTCTCGAACACGGACGATCACTTACGTAATCACGGTTTCCTTCTCCGGCCAAATGGATGGGCACTTTCACCAGCATACGATATCAATCCAGATCCAGCCGGAACAGGATTGAGTCTAAATGTTTCCGATGCTGACAACTCATTGGACTTGGGGCTGGCGCTAGAAGTGGCGGAGTTTTTTCGGTTGGAGCAGGCTGAGGCCAATTCGATCATGGATCAAGTCAAGCGAGCGGTGCGGCAATGGTCCGATTTCGCGAATCAACTCGGCTTACCGCGCTCCGAGCAGGAGGCAATGGCTGCTGCATTTCGCACAGCCGAAGAATAGCCTGGGCTAGGCTAAAGAGAATAGAAAGCACCCCCAAGAGGAATCGAACCTCTAGCTAAGCTTTAGGAAAGCCTTGTTTTATCCGTTAAACTATGGGGGCGGATACTGTGGTTGAAGACTGAGCGCCTGTGGAGCTGGTTTGTGGCAAACTTGAGGCCGCTGTCGTCAGAAAAGATATTCTAGCGACTGGGCAGGTTCGGCAAAGACTGGATGAATGGGAGTAGTTGAGCCTGTCGAAGAAGGCAGGAGTCGAAGCGCGTGTGCCCGGTCAGACCCTCCCGCAAGGAGGCTGTGCAGCTTTTGCGAGTGAATAGCTATCAAAAAAACGACCTTCGCATGGATTGAGTTTGCGCACTACAGGTGCGTTGATTTCAGTTCCAAGCCACACGGAGGTCGCTGTGAGTGTAAGTGAATCTAAGTTAGTAAAAAAGACAAGCCAGATCGTTTCCGCTTCCCGAGCAGAGTGCAGGCTGGATACGAATTGGACGAGAACTTGATGAAGACCACCATGCGAAAATTATTGAGCAACAGGTCAATATGCTTGATCGAACAGTTGTGGATCAAGCGTATCGCGGTTGTGGTTCCCGTTGTTACGACCCGATGGTGATGCTGAAAATGGTTTTGTATCAATACCTTAAAGGCAATCAATCGCCAGCGACTTGGCATGAGGAAGCCAAGCTCAATAAAGCGATGCGGTGGCTTGGCCGAGGGTATGAGCCAGCGCGGCGTACTTGGTATGACTTTCGTGATCGAGTTGGGCAATTTATCGATTCGATACACGCTCAAATCATCAAAAGAGCTCTCGCCCAGGGCCAGCTTGATCCGAGCGTTGGTGTTCAAGACGGGACTGCGATCGCGGCCAGTGCATCTCGCCACAGAACTGTTAACCGGCCGACATTAGAGAAACGAAAGCAGCAACTTGCGGCAATTGTGAAAGGCGAATTCGACGAGGCCATTCCTCGGTGGGTCCCGCCGACGGAAGCAGGCAAGCAGGATTTGTCCGAGAGAATGAAACAGGCATCTGAAATTCTGGAGCAACGAATCGTCAAAAACGCCGAAAAACCGGGCGATAAACGCCGAGATCCCAACAAGATCCAAGTTAGCCTGAGCGATCCAGTGGCACCATTGGGACGCGACAAATTAAAAGTATTTCGTCCGCTCTATACGGTCCAGTACGTAGTGGCTCCGACCAGCTATTTAATTATGTCCTACTGTTGCGAGGCTTCCGTTACGGACGCTGGAACGCTCGCTCCGATGACTGACAAGACACAGCAAGTCGTCAATGGTGGACTGAAGACGATGATTGCCGATGCTGCATACTGTTCGATCGTAGATCTGCAAGATTGTCAACAAAGAAACGTCGAACTGCTCGCTCCTGTGCAATCTAATTCTTTCACCGAAACAAAGAAGCAGGCCCAAGGAAGTCGTCAACTGCATCGAGAAGAATTTAGATGGGATGGAGAAGCACAGTGTTATCACTGTCCGGAGGGCCATCGGTTGAACTACCACGGTCGAAGCCGCAAGCAGAGGCACAGTGGTCGCCAGCTCTGGGGGTCACGTTACCGTTGCGAGCCAGCTACGTGTCAAAGCTGCCCATTGGTCACACAGTGCCTTCGTGAGGGTTCCAGCTGCCGGATGATCAAGCGTCTGGAAGGTCAAGAACTGCTGGACGATCAGCGTGCGAAAATGGCGTGCGACGACGCAAAGCAACGCTACAGTATTCGTGGTCAAACAGTTGAGAAGGCTTACGCCGACAGCAAGGGTAATCGCAGGCTGACTCGTTTCCACGGACGCGGACTCACACGAGCCAGAACTGAAACTGGTATCATGGTCGTAGCCCAAAACCTAATACGACTAAATCGAATCCAGAACGAAAAGCTAACCCAAAGCAAATCAACAAATTAAAGCTGCACAGCCTCCTTGCGGGAGGGTGAGAGGACGCCTAGCTTACGCTGCGGGTTGGTAAGAGGAGAGGCCTAGCTGACGCTGCGGGTTGGTGGGCAAGTGAGATGATGAGTTTAGTGATGAGGGAGATTTGAGGCTGGTGAGTAGTGAGTTGGTGATGGCGTGGCGGGTGGTGGATGCTAACGCGAATCGGGCTATGGAAGGGCTGCGAACGCTGGAGGATGTGGCGCGGCTAGGGCGCGAAGATGAAACCGTCGCACGCTGGCTCAAGCCGATAAGGCATGAATTGGCGAATATCTTACAATCGCAGGACCGGTCGGCGCGGCTGGAAAGTCGCAGCACCGAAGGGGATGCTGGGACGGAGATCACGGAGCGCTTCGAAGCAGCACGTGGCAAGCTGAATGCAATCGTGTCGGCCGCAGCCGAAAGGACGACGCAGGCGCTGCGTCAGTTGGAAGAATTCGGCAAGCTAATCGACTCGGAAATGGGAGCGCGTTTCAAGCAATTGCGCTACACAGCCTACGACGTCCTAGCCAAAGCAGAATTGCGTTTGGTGAGTGACGGAATGGCGAAGTTCTTGGCGCCGAGTTTGTATCTGCTGATGGATTGCAAGAAGTCCTTGCCCGAATTCTGCGAATATGTAGCCAAGTTGGCGGCGGCTGGTGTCGATTGGATTCAAATTCGCGATAAACAGTCAGATGCGGCGCAGTTGGTCGAATATGGTCGAGCAGCGAAGGAAAGCTTGAAGTCGACAAGTTGTGGTTTGGTGATCAATGATCGTATCGATGTGGCGATCGCTTGTCGGGCGGATGCCGTGCACTTGGGGCAGGAAGATTTGAGCTTGTCCGACGCGCGGCGGATGGTGCCGGCTTCGATGGCTATTGGTATTTCGACGCACAATGTAGAGCAGGCAGTCGAGGCAGAGCAGGGCGGGGCGGATTACATCGGTTGCGGTCCCACGTTTCCTTCGCAGACGAAGCAGTTTGAGGATTTTGCTGGTACGGAGTTCTTGGCGGAAGCGGCGAGTGCTGTGTCGCTGCCGTATTTCGCGATTGGTGGTATCGATGCGAAGAACGTCGGGCAGATTGTTGCAGCGGGGTGCCGGCGAATCGCCGTGAGTGGCGCCGTGCACGGGGCCAAGGATCCGGCTGCGGCTGTTAGAGAGTTGAAGGTGGGGCTGGGAAGTGGGAGTGGTGAGGAAAGTGGTGCAGGGGAGAAGGACCTGCCGTCTAGGGCTCCGCATCATGCAAACTAACCTTCCCTTTGGGAAGGCCGGACGTAATGCGGCCGGGTAGGGTTCCTGGGCTCTCTGTCCGACGTTGTGTTTTTAGATATGCACTTTTAAGTGCATCGGAATGGTTCGGCAAAAGGAGTCTCGGTAGTTGTTTCTCTCAAGCCTAGGGACGGGCGATGCCCCACCGGCTCGCATTACTCGCCACCTCCCCACAGGGAGGTTAGTTTGGGCGTTTTTAGAAACGAGAAGAGAGGGAGTTAGTGCATCGAGAATCTCGGGCTTTAAGAACCCTCTCCGAGCTTACAGCTCGACTCTCACGACCAAAGCAAGCTTCGGTGCCCGGAACCTGCTGCGCAGGAGGGAGAGTAAGTAGAACAAACTTCTGGGCTGCATGCCTTCCTTGGGGCAGGTTAGTTTAGGGGGTGCATCGGGGAGCTTGGGCTTTAAGAACGCTGGGTTACACGGCCCCTACCCGGCCGCATTACGTCCGACCTTCCCAGGGGGAAGGTTAGTTACTCGGTGACTAGGAGGGCGTTGAGGCGTTCGCGGTAGATGATGCCGACGAGTTTGCCTTTGGCGTCGCAGACTTGGGCAAGTGGACTGGCGCTGCCCTGCATGCGTAAGAGAACTTGTATGGTGCTTTCAGTATTTTCAACAGAAAGTACCGGAAGTGTCTCAGGGTGTTCTTCCGAGCAGAGAAGCAAGTCGGACACGGCAATGCAGCCTTGAAGCTCTCCGTCGTTGGCCTCGTCGATTGCGCTTGTTTCGCGTATGCCAATAAATTTTTGCTTCATGCGTTTGGCAAGCTGCAACATTTCCTCGGGCGAAGTGTCAGTAGAAGCGATCGGTAAAGCGCGGGCTGGAATTGCAAATTGTCGGACCGGGCGGCCGCCGTAGGTGAAAAGGTTCTGGGCAAGTTCTTGTTGGCTCGGGACTAAAATCCCAGCCTCTTGGCCTTCCATCATCACGCGTTGCAGTTCTTGACGCTCGAGCGAAAGCTTGGATTGCGAGCCATCAATGCCGATTAGTTTTTGCCAGGCGCGTTCCAGCGCGATGACTAGGATCGATATCGGTAGAAACAATCCGGCGCAAAGTACCATCAAGGGGGCGCCGCGGCGCGAAAGGGCATAAGGCGCGTTGTAGTACAGGTACTTGGGCAATAGTTCGCCGTAGATAAACAAAAATGGTGTAGCCAAGACGGGAAGAAAAGTCTGCAGGACACCAATGCCGGATAGCAGTTGTTGACCTAACAAGACGAGGCCAAGTGAGACCAGGTAGTTGGCGATGTTGTTGCCAATCAGAACGGTGGCCACCACCACGGTGGGACGTTCGATCAGCCACAGCAAGGAGCGTGCAATAAGGCTGCCCGTCTTGGCGTCCATCAACAAACGGACTCGGGTGACTCGATAGAATCCCGTCTCGCTTCCACTAAAGAAGGCGCTCAGGAAAATTCCGGCGGCGAGCAGGCAAGCAGCAATGATCATGATCGTTGCTCCTTGGGACGTGCGTCGACGCGAACTAAGATTTCTCCTCGAAGCCCCGCATCTAGAACTTCCAGGTGCAGTCCTTCGAATTCGCACTCGTCGCCCATTTCAGCCAGTCGGTGCATTCGGTCTTGAATCACGCCGCCGATGGTTAGACTGCGCGCTTCAAATCGTCGCCCAAGTACTCGTTCCAAGCGTCGTAGTTTGGTGGTTCCGGTCGCGATCCAGACGCCTTCGCTTTCAGGATGAATCTCGGCTTTGGCCAATTCAGGTTGCGAGGCCGAGTGATCGGCTTGCAGAATGGCTTCGAAGATCTCCTCCCAAGTCAGAATCCCAATGGACTCGCCGTATTCGTTAACAACCAGGGCAACGCGACGTCCGGAGGCCTTCAATTTGGTTAGGGCGTCGGCAACGCTGGCGCACCAAGGGACGACCACAAGAGGTTGTTGGGCTTCGGAGAGATCGGATATTTGGTCTACCCGAATCGCCGACAAATCGATGACCTTTTGTACCTCGCGGCCCTCGGCGTCGGTAACCAGCATGTAACCGCTGGGGGTTCGTTCTCCGCCCAAGTTCTCGATGCTGACGGGCGGCTTGAAGGAACGATACTGAGTACGCGGGCGCATCCATTCTTCGACGCGTATCTCACTCAGGCGAATCACGTTGCGAAGGACTTGGCTCTCTTGCTCGAAGAGGTGATCGTCCTCAGAGGAGAGCTCTACGGCACGGTCCAAGTCGGCCAAATCCAAGTAGGCTTCGGATTTGAAGCCTGGCCAAAGCAAGCGACGGGAGCCTTCGTTGATGACTCGAATCAGTGGCAGGCAAAAGTCGATGATGCGGACGGCAAAGGAAAGTGGAAAAACGACTGTGCGGGCGACTAGGAGTGGGTAAGTTACGGAGATACTTTTGGGGAAGAACTCGCCGAAGACGATGATGGTGATCAGAGCTAGGATGGTGAGTAGGGCTGCGTAGGTTTCTGGCAGCTGTATTGCGGCTTTGGAAACGAGCGAGAAGTAGGCGATGTTGATGCCTAGGTTCCAAAACAGAATTCCCATCAGCAAGCGTTCGGAACGTGCAAGTAGTGTTGCGGCGGCACGGTCGGCGGCCATGCCTGTCGAGAGCTTGCGCCGCTGCGTGGGAGTCAACGAGAAGAATGCGGCTTCGCTGCCTGAGAAGAAGCCACTGACGACGAGCAGGGCAAGTGCGCCAGGAAGATAGGGCCAGATTTCACTGAACAAAAGTTTGTATCGCTACTGGGGTGAAGAAATCGCTATTTGGGTGTGGAGTATTGTACGTGTAGAGCCGTAGCGACGGGGAGGGAAACCAGCTGTAAGAACCCTCTCCGGGCCTGTTAGCCCGACTCTCCCTCGAGAACCCGCTGCGCGGGAGGGAGAGTAAGTAGATCACTGTCATATCCTGCGCTGACAATCCTCCTTGCGGGATGGAACATGTGCACCTTTTACTCGGCAGCTAGCCATCTTCATCAGGGTTGCGCGACTTGCCCATTGCAAAATCAAACTCGCTGAGAGCTGGAATGATCATTGCCAGCGTAGCAAATCCGTAAGCGGCAACAACGACTGAGAAGACTGTTAGTTCCTGATTTCGCAAAATGAAACTGGTGATTGCAAAGAAGGTTAAGAATGGAAGGCCGAATGCTGCGAGGCCGATGGCGGGGCTCGGATTGCGGCTGCCCATGGCGACGTAGAGTCCGGTACCGCCGCCCAGGATGATAGCTAAGAACGGAGGAAGCTGGCGTGCGAATGAGCCACGGAAGCTCATCATGATCATCATGCACGTTGCGACGCCCAGGAACAGGAAGAACAATGTCCCGAGACTGGTGCCGATCGCCGTTCGCGACTGGGCGTAGATCATGCCGCAATGGATTCCAAGCATGGCCGAAAAAATGTCCATGGTGATTAGGCCGCCGATCAGGAACACGAGGTTTTCGGTGGTAAGGCCGCCCTGATACCAAAGGTAGGCGGAAAGTGCGATTGGCAGGAGCACCATTTCCTTGGTGACGTAGAGAACGCCAATTAGCTTTCCGCCCAAGAATTGCGGCGGCGTGATCTGCGTAGCAAGCAGCAGATCGAGTGCTTGTCCATCACGCTCATTGGTGATCGAGTTTACGCCTAGTGCGTTGATCATGACAAAGGAAACCGCGAAAAACGGAGCTAGTATTCGGGCGGTGATTGGAATCAGTTCATCGGCAAGTCGACTCATCTTGAGTGCCTCGCCCGTGGAGATCGCCCAGTAGACGCCGAGGACGGAGGCTGCGAAAAGCGCGAAGTATCCGAGGCGAATGAACAGTAACTTGCGACCGTAGGCCCAGGTCCTCATTTCACGCCACAGAACGGGATTGTTCCACATGCCACGAGGAGCGCGAACTTTCCAGGTCTTTGTTGGTTTTGGTTGGGCACCCGCTTCAGGAGCCATGGCGACGTCGGCTTCGATGTCGTAGGTCTCGTCTGGTTCAGGAGCTTGGGGACGCAGTTGTCGAGAAGGATTCCATACGCGAAGACGCAGAATGGCGATCGCAGAAAAGACAATTCCAGCGGCCACGCCAAGTATGCAGTGGGCAAAGGGAATGCCGCCGGGGATTGGCAACCACGAGGTAGTTTGAATAGGCTGACATACGCTCCAAAGAGCGCGGGCGGGACTAAGGAGTTCGGCCCAACTCGGCGCGAGGAAGGAAATCGCGCCGGCCGCAATGGCTTCACAAAACACAAGCCAGCCGACGATGGTAATGAGCGTAATGGCCAAAGTCTGAAAAGTCTTTTCACGCCAAAATGCGATGACGTTGGCCAAGGCACCGCACCAGCACGTGGTGACTGCGATGATTGCGGTGGCGAAAAACACTTGTTCCACGCTTACGCCGCCCATCAACGCGATAAGCATTTGCAACGGGAGAGCAGCCAGGATCAGCATCAAAACACTGATCAAGCAAGAGAACAACTTGCCGAGCACAATTTGGGAACTGGTGAGTCGAGTCAGCAGCAACAGGATCAATGTCCGTTTGTCTTTTTCCTGGCTAACGTTACTGGCTGCTGCGACTGCAGCTAAGAACATCGTAATGATCAGTTCCAGTGGCGCGACAATCTGAAACACAAGCACGCCAAATCGCGAAAGGTCGCCAACATTGCGAACTTGTTGGATTCCGGCGAGCAGTGCCCATGCGGTGCAAACGAGCGAAAATAGCGCAAGGACAAAAATGACGCGTTGGGCGTAGAATCGGATCTTTCGAGGAGCAACAAGCCATTCCCTGGCAAGAATAGGTCCGAGCATTGGCAGTTTTTTTTACTGTGAGATCCGGGGCGTGAACATTGGTTGGGAAGAGATTCGTGGAGTCAAATATACGAGTTTGAGGTGGGCTGAGTTCAAAGGCGAAATCGGGAATCACTTTCGTTGGTTACCGGTTAGACGAAATTGAATGCTTCCTTTGAATTGTACTTGAAGAGCGAAATGCGCTAACGTCGAGTGCCCGAAATCGAAGAATTTGGAGGGCTTTCCTGTATGATTGCGAAGGCAAATCAGATTTTGGATTCCGTCCTAATCCCTTGATGCGGAAAGATACCGAGACAAAGCCATTCGGCAAATGAGGGAACCCAGGACTAACGCCCAATACCGTGGACATAGACGCCTTGCGGCGCATGGAGGACGCAAAACGAGGCAAACGCCATCGACTAAATCGATTTGCCTTCAAAGGGCTTAGATTCTTTCGAGAGCGTCTCCAACATCGCTAGCAGCGCATTTTCAAGACCGACCATAATCGGATCGGGTTCTCCACGAGGCGGTTTGGCCGGGTCAATTTCAATCGCTTCGCCAACTTCTAAGATCGCGTGCAGTGGGCGGTGGATTGTGGAATGATCGTGAACGTCTTCATCCAGTCTTTCAATCGTTTCGAGCACACGCATTTCAGTTGGATCATCCAAGTAGCCTTCTGGATAGGACTCAATCATTTGGGCCACGTAAATCTCGCTCAGTTGTTTCCAAATGGTTGCCTTTCGTTTTTCGCTGGTGTCCGGTTCGGTAAGTTCGGGCACAAGTTTGGTTCGGAGTTGCTTGATGCGAGGAAGCAAATCGTCTTGTTGCACTTTGCCCAATAAATCGACTTCGAGGGGCGAAAGCAGTCGGTCGATGAGCTTATATTTTCTTTCTTGCAAGTTGCCCATTTGGGCCGCGCCAAGGAACTGAATCTCTTTCAAGGAAAACAGTGCTTCGCTGAGCCTTTCAATACGCTCGAGAAGTCCCATTTCATTCTTCGGTTCCTCCCAAGTGATCCGCTGTTCTAAACGTTGCAACACGGGCTCGACGGTTTCAGCTAGATTGCCAC
This sequence comes from Planctomycetota bacterium, assembly GCA_039030255.1. GTDB lineage: Bacteria > Planctomycetota > Planctomycetia > Pirellulales > Pirellulaceae > Aureliella. Next base: position 10,769 of record JBCCEO010000142.1, read on the forward strand.
CAAAAAGATACTTGATGGCGATTGGATGAATAACCACTTTGCCAGTTCCAGCTTTCTTACGTTTGCGTGCGGCCGAGCGGGCAAGGAAAGCAACGCCGTCTAAGAGAGGTTGGATTCGGTCATTCGTTCGAAACACCGTTCCTTCGGGGAAAATTACCAACGGGCGAACGCCTTCGACAATTGCATCGATTGCGGTGTCTAATGAGGATCGATCCAGTCCTTCACGATAGACGCTAAAGCCGCCGCACATACGCATGGCGAAGGATTGTACCCAGCCTTGATTGAACAAGTGCCAGCTGGCCATCGCATAGACGTGGACCCCGGCTTCGCGGGCAATCCAGCCCATGGCGAGCGGGTCGGCGTAACGACAGTGATTGGGTGCGAGGACAATTCCGTGACCTTGCTTTTTCGATTCCTTGAGTCGCTCGACGTTTCGGACTTCGTGCGACGTGACACCGTCAAAATAGCTCAGGTACTTGTCGGTGATCTTGAATGTTTGAATGAAGCTCGGCATGAAGTTGCCGCGGTGGGGCGGAACAAACTTATACGGCTTCTCAACAATGATGTCTTGCATGGTGAGGGCAGTAGTGGAGCAGTTCTCAAATTCTTCTTGCAGATATCGACGAACGGAGCATTAGCGTCTCCTCGACGAGACAATCTAATTCTCAAGTGATAACCTGCAGCCAGCCTAGGCTCAAGCTGGGAGAGGGATTTTATTAGAAACGGCTCGCGAACCCGCAAAGATCGGTTCTGGCGAGCGAAGAATTACCTGGCTCGGAGAGTCAAACTACGACGAATAGCCGCGAGGGTGGGCTTGGTGCCATTTCCAGGCGGTGGAGACAATGTCCTCGATCTCGGTATATTGCGGGCGCCAGCCAAGAACGTTTTGAGCCAAACTGCTGTCCGCAACTAGTTCCGAAGGATCGCCAGGGCGACGTGCTTCAATGGTGGTTGGAATAGGATGGCCCGTGACTCGACGGCAGGCTTCAATGACGGACATAACGCTGTGACCGCGGCCGGTTCCGAGATTTAGCTGAAAATTGGTTTCGTGTTGCAGAAGGTCGAGTGCTCGGAGGTGTGCATCGGCCAGATCGTCTACGTGAATATAATCCCGGATGCAAGTTCCGTCTTCGGTCGGATAGTCGTCGCCGAAGATTCCAATTCGTTCTCGCTGCCCTAACGCGGTTTGCAGCACGATTGGAATGAGGTGGCTTTCGGGATCATGATCCTCGCCGATGTCACCATCCGGGCTTGCTCCTGCCGCATTGAAATACCGCAAGGCCGCGCATCCAAAGCCGTAGGCTTTGGCGTAGTCGCTCAAGGCGTGCTCGATGACGAGCTTAGTGAAGCCGTAGGGATTTATTGGCAATTGCGGTGTTGTCTCAGCGATGGGGATCACACTAGGTTCGCCGTAGGTTGCCGTGGTGCTTGAAAAGACGATTCTCCAGACTCCGGCAGCTCGCATCGCTTCAAGTAATTCGAGCGGAGCGGAGACGTTGTTTTGGTAATACATGGCCGGTTGTGCAACAGATTCTCCAACCAGCGCAAAGGCGGCGAAGTGCATTACGGCATCAATTTTTTTGTCGCGCAAGACTTGGGTGAGCAACGAACGGTCAGAAAGTTCTCCTTCAATAAGCTCAATGTCTTTGACTGCTGCGCGATGGCCTTTAGAGAGGTTGTCAAAAACGAGCACCTCATGGTCACTACGACTGAGGCGTCGAACAGTGTGTGAGCCTACGTAGCCAGCTCCGCCGATTACCAAAACTCTCATCGTCAAACTTTCCCTAAAAGGGTTGATCGCGCGCGAACATTGCAGCGTTCTTGAGCATTGCAATCCGCAAAAAACGGAAGGCTTGCCGGAGCCTACTTTTCCTCAGAATGCTAGGCTTTAGATACGGCCCATGTTACCGAGACATCGGCATTCAAAGTATGGGACTTTGGGAAAGAGCTAACGTAGGTCGCAAATGTCAGGGACCGATGAACCAAGAGTCACTCTAAATCGACTTTCAATGCAGACGAGCATGCCTAGCAAGCTAAAACGACTGAAACAAAGAACGGGCGATAAAAGGCCAGCCGCGAAGCAGCCAACGCTCAATTGGGCGACTAAGTTTGAGGACTATTTGCGCACCGAGTGCCATTTGGCGGACAACACTGTGCAAGCCTACGGCCGAGATATTCGCAAGTTTATGGACTGGGTTGGTGCACGTGATGTCACCAAAATTCAGTTGGCAGAGTTGAGTAAGTTTGTGGGGCATTTGCAAACACAGCAACTCGCAGCCTCGGCATGCAGCGTGCGGGAGGAAGTCATGCGCAGCGCGATGTGTTCGAACGCATAACAATTGACGCGGGCATCCGTGCCGGACGGCTGGAC
>JBCCEO010000143.1:0-13083 GCA_039030255.1 Planctomycetota bacterium
AAAACCAATGGCCTTGTTGTGGGCTTGACGAATTTTTTGAGCAGCGGCTAGCGGGTCACTCTCCTCCAGCGACTTTGCTTTATCCGTAAGGGCATTGAGTTCTTTCGTTTGCTGAGGTGAGAGCGAACGGGAATCCAGTTTGTACTGCCCAAGGAATCTAGTGTAAGCACGTGCTACGGGACCGGTAACTTTTGACACCAACTGCCCAATACGCTCGATAGCTTTCTTGGGGCTTGAGCCGACAGCAGACTCAAGCTGTTTCAGCGAAGTGGTGAGATCCTGATAGTCTGATTTTGACAGGAAACCTTTGGCACCTTCAACTAGTTTTTGAGCGCTCTGCAAGTTCTCTCGTGCCTCCCTTTGTTTGGATCGAGTTTGGTAGTCGTTCAAAATCTGTTTGACGCTTTCACTCTTGCCAGATTGTTGCAACCTGTTTGCGTGAGAACTTTGGACTTCTGCTACCTGATGTTGATTCCTATTAACCTGCAGCTCGACCTGCTTTATAATTCCGTCTAGCTGCGTTCCTGTAAGTCCTCCTTTTTTCTTATCAAAGTAGGGCTTCATGATCTTTGTGGCTTCTTCAGCTCCCACCATCCAGGTAACTTTGTTCTTGATCGCTTCTTTTGCAGAATCGAACTTCTGCTGCCTCTTACCAATCCAATTTATCTTTGACTTGCCGTTATTGACCTTGGTATACAACCTGTCGTGCGTCCCACGCAGATGTCCATCCTTTCCCAACTTGGCTCTTAGTGCCTTGAGATCCTGTAGACTACCAGAGGGGCTGAAGTCCTGAACCTGCTCCTGGTATTTGGTGTGAGCTCTAGCGATTACCGCGTCGAGCTGATTTCTGCTGAGAGCCATCTTGCTCGAATTGTTGATATCCTTCATTATTTTCTGCGCGGCATCCTCCCCGATGTACTTCGATACGATTTTCAATACGCTGGCCTTAGCGCTACTAAATTGGGCGCGTTTGCGAAACTGATTCCACTTGGCCGTACCTCCGTTGTTTTCATTTTTTGAATAGACTTTTCGAAGAGTGTTTTTTTCTAGATAGCTGTTCTCAGAAAGCTTGTTTCGGTAATCTACTAGATTTTCGATGCTTGCCGATCTTTTGATGCTTGGCATGATCGTGCCCCAATGTCATTCTGGTAAATTTACTTGCGTTCAAACTTTGATTGCATTCGATCCGAGTTCGGTGTCTGAACTATCGGGCGGCGAATCCGATGCTTTGCTAAGAAACTGTCGCCAAGCCGAGGCAGAATCGATCAGTCTTTCTAAGATTTCGACGAGCGTCTCCAGCGTGAGATCGAGATGGTAAATATCGGCAAGAAGTGCTACTTCACCTTCTTGATCGAGAGCCATATGAACGCCCCCGTTTTCGCGCCACAAGATGTTGTAGCTCAAAAGTGTGCGATAGACCTCCGTTTCATTGATGTCTCTAACAGCCCCTATGGAAACAAGGAACGACAGTCGATTTGCCGCCTGCAGACATTCGATTTCAATCATCAAATCATCGCTACAGGCGACTCCCCAGCGATGCTCCGAGAGCTCTTCGATCGTCTCAATGGCCTCAACGAGAGGCCCTACATCGGCTACTAGCGTCTGAATGTGCTCAAAGGTGGACAAGACATTTCCTCCGAAGACGTTCTCATTAGATTCTTCCATGGTTTCGTCAATGGCGACGCCATTCTGCGCCACTGTCCAACACATTGGAGCACTATTCTCTTTGTTAGGAGAATACGATGACTCAACTCAATTCAAACACATGTCATTCCTGGGCGAACTTGCTCGGCGTTGATTACGTCTAGACGGATTCGTCGTCTCGGCACTGATTAGATAGACATTAGGAAGAACCAGAATTCGGTTCCGAGCAATAAGACCAAAGTTTTTACGCGATTGCCAATTCAGTCACCCGAAAACCTAGACGATCACCAAATCGCACCAATTCGCCCAGTGCAAGCTGCTTTTCCTGCGCGCATAAAGTCAGTGCATTCAAGGGCTCCAAGCAAATCTCCGTGCCGGACTGAATTGTTTTTAGCTGCTCCAGACTCATGCGCGTCGACGCTTTCCTGACCGTCACGAGCAAACTGGGCTCAGGTTCATCAAGCCTTAGATCACGTTGGAACGGCTCTGCCCCCAGGAAGCGAAATTGGTTCATCGCGAATTCGCCTAACCAGCTTCGCCCGGCCGCCGTGAGCACGGCTTGTTCGAAGGATTCGCTTACTGGCTGAAAAAGAATCACATCATGCATCTGGACCTGCTCAATTTCAGCGACACTCAGTTTTGCCATCCCAATCTCCAGGTGCGCATGGAGATTAATATCTCGCTCTCGCAAACTTTCTACCGCGTCGACGGAATTCAGTAGATTTGAGAGATTATCCTGGAATGCGTCGTGAGCCCATAGTCGTCCGCTGAGATTCGCATTGCTGGAATTGATTTGAAAACCGAGCTGTATGCGGTGTGACTCCAACATATCTGGAGTCGCTCGCCCAACTACCTCACAACGTGCACCGGTGCTCTCGGACAATCGTTCCAGTTGCTCATCCAGGATCGCCTCTACGACAGCGGTCGCAACTCCTTCAGGCAATTCCTCTAGCGGAACACCCTCGAGATAGTAACTCATCCCTGGCAATGCGTTCCAGTTTGAAATCGCCATCATCACGCGTTGTTCACCAAGCGCGATTTCAAATATTTCGGAAAAATCGAAATTCTCGTTTTCGTTCGACGAACAAATCCGTAACGATTCGCCGGCAAGCTCTATCTGCAGTTGCCTGGATTTCCCGAGGCAGTTGTTCTTGAGTGCAATCGAAGTGGGATCGATGGACTCGAAAACGAGTGGTGTGTATTTCATTCGTTCGCCCTAGTCTTCGTTGGCTTCGTCATGCAACCAAAATGGATTGCCCCGCGATCGGCCATCCTGCGATGACTCTTGCTGGCTAGAATCCGATTCGACAGAGACCAAAACCTCCTGGCTCGACAATCGCTCTGACAACTTTCGCTGGATTTGATCTACCTGCTGATGGAGAAAATTCTGTGCTTCCGTGCTTTGTACATGGAACTGGATCTGCAACGCGCCGGCTCTCTTGGCGATACGCACTTCGGTGCCAGCGAGCACGTTTTGTTTCAACTGAATCCGAACCTCTCGATCTCCTTGAGAAGAGGATGAGACCATCAATTTTTCCGCAATCTCATGAACCAGGCCATCCAATGAATCCGACTTGCCCACCGATTGCGTTGAGCTCGCTTCAGCGTTGGACGTTTGGATGGAACGCAGAATCGCGTCACCTGGCGTAAACTCAACGCCAGACTTTGATTCGGGTTTCGGTTTCGGAGAGTTTTCGCCATCGGAATTCTCCCCGTCCTTGTCCGAGCCGCCATCCTCTTTAGACTTTTCACCGTTCTGGCTCGACTTATTTTCCTGATTCCTATCCTTGCCTCCGAGAAGCTCCTCAAATTGTGCGACTGCCTCTTCGTCACTGCTCATTGCAGGACTGGTTGGTACGACTCCTTGCTGAAGTCTGGGAATCTTGACAGTAGGAGCCTGCGAGGAGGGCCGACTTTTCATTATGTTTCCGTTGACTTGAGAGAACTACCAATCGGGAGATCGTACGCGGAAGTCTTCCATCTCTTTTTCTAAGTTTGATTCGGCTTCTTTTGCTGCTTCCTGCGCCCATTCCTCTTTATGCTTTTCAATTTTCTCAAGATCCCTGCTGGCCTGACGGTGACTGTCTTGGGCGTCCAACAAATGCTGTTTCGCATCCTCGAGCTTCTTTTTCGCTTCCTCCACTTTCCGGTGTAACATCAGCTCCTTGTCACGCAGCAATTGGATCTGAATCTTGAGACCATCCAGCTCCTTCAATTGAATCTGCTGATCTACAATTTCTTGATAAAGTTCTTCCTCTCGATTCAGTCGCCAATCGTGGTAGGACTCCACTTCCTTTTCGCATCGAAGCACTTCCTCCTGGGCGGTAAGGACGCCGTTTTTTGCCTTCAGTACCTCGGAGGCAGCATTCTCTTCGCGGATTCTGCGTACTTTCTCAAGATCACGAAGCGGGTATTTTTCTGGCACCTCAATCACCTACCGTTTAATGCACGAGATTGACCATTTCGGCAAGTGTCTCATCGAATGAAGACTTTTCTTGCAACCCTTGCTTTAGGAACTGATTGAGAGCATCTATTTTTTGCACTGCCTCATCTGTTACTGCGTCGCCACCGGGCTTGTACTCTCCAAGCTTGATCAACATCTCTACCTCTGCATACTTTGCGAGAAGCTGCCGTAGCCTGCCGGCTGCCGCAACGTGTTCATCGGGCACAATATTGTTCATAACCCGGCTGACAGAAGCGAGCACATCGATTGCGGGGTAGTGATTCGCCGAGGCGAGTTTCCGCGAAAGAATGATATGACCATCCAGAATTCCGCGAGTTTCATCTGCGATCGGCTCTGTCATATCGTCTCCTTCTACCAGCACAGTGTAGAGCCCGGTAATGGAGCCTTTCTCAGATTGGCCCGCACGTTCCATCAACCTCGGTAGCGTTGCAAAAACAGAGGGCGGGAAGCCTCTTCGCGTTGGAGGTTCGCCAGCTGCCAAGCCGATTTCTCTTTGGGCTCTACCAAAACGAGTCACACTATCCATCATTAGCAGGACGCGCTTTCCTTGGTCGCGAAAATACTCAGCGATTGCAGTCGCGACGCAAGCAGACTTCAATCGCTCCATGGAGGGGCGGTCCGAAGTTGCGATGACCAACACGGACTTTGCCAGCCCCTCTGGTCCTAGATCATGTTCAATGAATTCGCGTACCTCGCGTCCACGTTCACCAATTAGCGCTAGCACAATAATGTCAGCCTCACAATTTCGGATGATAGAGGCCAACAGAGTGCTTTTGCCACCGCCGGCCGCGGCAAAGATTCCCATTCGCTGCCCCTCTCCGCAAGTCAGCACCGAGTCCAAAACACGGAGCCCGAGCGATATTGGACGTTCGATCATTTTCCGTTTCATGGGATTTGGCGGCGGTCCGTACACCGGATAGTGCTGCTCTGTCTCAATGGGTCCGAGACCGTCCATCGGGTTCCCGATCCCGTCAATCACACGGCCTAACAAAGCAGGTCCCACTGCAACGTTATGTTCTTTCCCCGTCGGAATAACTTCGGTTGAAGAAGATATTCCAGAAAGCTCGCCAAGTGGCGTCAGCAAGGCTGCGTCCATTGAGAAGCCGACGACTTCCGCGAGCAGTTGCCAGTCGTCGTCCCATGGATTGCGTAAGATGCATAGCTCGCCGATCTTCACGCTGGGCACTACAGCTTTAATGATCGTACCGACAACTTGAACAACCCGTCCTTTGATGTCCAGGGTTGAAGTTTCATCCAGCGCGCCATCCAAGGCATGCGTAATGTAGTCAAAGGGTGTGTTGACTTCACTCATGGTTCAACTTAACCCCGATCGAATTGGTGAGTGATTTTTCTACCGCAGCAATTTGAACTTCAACCGACGCATCGACTACCCCCATCTCTGATTCCAGGATGCAGCTGCCTGGCGTCAGCTTGCTGTCGCACACCACATCCAAAAACCGCACAACGGGATACTGCCTACACAGTTCGTCGACTTTAGATTGAACAAGCTCTGTTTCTGCCGGGCAGACCCGAAGCTTTATTTTGGCTTGATCTCGCGCTACTGAAAGAGCACGATTGACAACTCGCAGTACAAGTTCTTCGTCATCGATCTCGCCTATAATCTTGCGGAGCGCCTTAATGACGACCTGAATGATTCGTGACTCCATGACGCCAAGGTATTCGACAGATCGGCTGACAGATGCAACCACATGCTCCGCCATTTCGCTTTGCGCTGCTGCAAGCCCTTCCTGATAGCCTTCCTCCTTCAGCTGCAATGCATCTCTCTTGGCGGCTTCAAGTATCGAATCCGCCTCAGCCCGCGCAGATTCTAAAATTGCCTTCGCCTGTAGGAAGGCTTGGTAGTCCTCCGCGCGAATAACGCTTGAACTAGATGCGATAGTCTCTGCAGCATTAATTTTGAACATCGCTAGCACTCGCTACTAAACTCCGTGTCGATGATCTTCTCGACAATTTCAACGCATGCCCGCCGGTCTTCTTGCTCGAGCACGGTCTCTGATTGCAAAGCTGAATCAGCTGGAAGTTTCAAATTCAAACGGGAAGTCATTGCTCGGGGTGCATCCTTTAGCGTTTGCGAAAGAACCTCCCATCCCACATTCTGGATCTGCTGAATAAATGAAGTCGTTTCATCAATCGCTTTCGTTAGCAATTGCAGCACGTTTTCCGGTAACTTCGGAATCAAAAATGGCGATCTTTTTACTGCAAACCGATAGCAATCGTCACCGATTGCCGTCCGTATTTCCTGCAGGTGATCTCGAGCAATCACGTGTGCGAGCGGCTGCCTAAAAAGCGTCGCACCCACCAACTTTGTAAGATGCTCAATCTGAGAGAAATCAAACAGACCGATTCTCGAAATGGTCGTTTCGAATTCCCAGAATCCAACTGGATCCAGCGCCCAGGCGTTACAGATCATGCGAGAAAGTTGCTTCGCGCCTCTCTCCGATTTGAGGAGTTGGTGGTATGTCCGATGGCAGGCTATCTGCGTCACCCGAGAGGTATGCAAGTAGAAGGCTGTCCTATAGTTGAAAGCAACAATGCGCCGGAATAGGCCGGGATTGTTTTGAAGCATCTGACAGAAAGCCGCCTTTCTCATGACTCAACCTTCGAACCACGAGAGGAACCTTGAGTCAGTGCTTGTGCAAGAATTTGCCGGGAGACAAGCGTAGCGAGCACTACTGCAATTGCGATGCCCGCTAAATACACCAGCGCCATCGGAAGCGATTGCTTTTCAACCTCTACTCCCAGCAATTTGTATGTATCACCTTCGGTTCGCTCATTTCGAACTTTCCCCAGTGTCTTGGAGAAAGGATCTTTTGCCTCGCTGAAGATCACTTTTACATGCTCTAGGTCCAGCCCTTCTACCGTCGCTACGACGATTTCTTGGATATCAAGAAGTCTCGGCTGTAAGTCAGCCGTTGGTGCATGAGTTATCGAGACGGCCGCGGAAGGCGGCTTGCTTGTGTCGCCAAACGGATTGACGTCTGGAACGTCAATATGCACGTCAACCGTTTTGACGCCGCTGATTCGAGAAAGAGTGTTGCAGAGTTCCTGTTGCAAAGCATGTCGCAATCGATTCTTCTCCTCCAAGGGAGAAGATATAAGACCTGACTTTTGGAACACCTGACCTAGATTTTCAAAAGACTGTCGAGGATATCCTGCCTGGCTTAGAGTGGCAACGGAACCTGCAAAATCGCTCTCAGCCACTTTCAAGTTCCATGTCCCTTCCTCACCAGGGGCCTTTGCGCAGGAAACGCCACTTTGCATCAAAATTGCCATCATTTCATTGGCATCTTTTTCGGGCAAGTTTGAATACAGCTCAACTTTCCCGCAACCTACACTGCCGATTGAAAGCAGAAGCAAGAGAATAACTCTACAGCCGGACCACGTGTTCATTTGTCTGCCTTAAACATCGTTTGAACGCCTTGACTCGTCTTGTCGCCAATCTTCACAATCGACTCCTGCTCTAGATGAAGTTGCATCAACTCCACTTGTAGTTGCATGCACTCCTGGATGCTCATGTTGCCGTCTACTTTGTTCAATTGCTCGTGGATCTTCAAACTTCGTTCGTCGAGACTGGATGTCATCTTTTCCAGGCCGTCGAGCATTGCGTTACCAATACTCTGATCATCACCAACATTAGATACGGCTGGGTTTTGCTCGGCAGCCTGCGGGTTATTCAGGGAAGCCTCAAAAGCCGCCTGATCACGCGGGTCAACCGAGCGTTGTTCGGATCCTGGAGTTTGTGATTGCAGACTCTGCTGAGATGCTTGTTCTGCAGCAGCCTGCGCTGCTCGGTTGGTTATGGGGTCGGTCATTCATACAGCCTTCTAAACTGGCGATCAAAGTTATTCTGAACTATGGAGCAACTGAACTATGAAGTTGAGTGTTCTGAGAGCATGGCTGACGCAAGTGCTGTAGCAGCATTGTCTTCCTGCAACTCCGTAACTTGCCGTAACGCGTTTTCGGAAGCTTCGTTCATCCCCATGGACTTGAGGGCAAAGCCAAGAAACGCCATAGCTAATTCACTGTTCGGATTCTTTAGCAACGCGCTGCGCAGATTCAGTATTGCCATATCGTTTTTTGAAAGATTCATATGCATTATTGCTCGCCCTATCAGCGGCAATTCACTATCAGGACGAGCAGCTTCGAGTGCCCTAAAAATCGTCTCGGCTTCTTTTCCCATCCCTTGGCCAGCAGCCAGTAAGCCGATCTCCATCAGAAGCTGGAGCTTGTCAGATTCGATTTGCATGATTTCACCCAAAACTTAACGCATGTTTGCAACGATGGACTTCATGGCATCCGCCATCGTTTTCAGAATATTCGACTGCATGTTGACCATCATGCTCCACTTGTTCAAATCGTGCTGCAAATTGATCATCTCCAATTCCGTCATATTCCCGCCTTGCGAGCTATTCATTTTGGATTGAAGATTATTCCCGAGCGAGGACACCGTATTCCCCAGCTGACTATTGATGTCGTCTAATCGAAATGACATTTGACTACTTTCTATAGGTAGAGTTCTCTAAATTCCAGGTTCGCTCCACTACCTCGACCGCAGAGCTGAAGCCCTGCATGATCGATTCCAAGCGAGCAAATTCTTCCGGAGTTTGTCCGCGATCTATCTCCTGCTTGCACTCGAATGCAACTTGATTCAGCTCTTCACATATCTCATCTCGAACCGAACCTTCATCGTCTTTTTCTAATTTCTGCTCTATGTCCAGCATGCGAATTCGTTCAACTTCCATCTTCTATTCCGGTGTAAAGTATTGATTTTATACCATCTTTTTGAACAACAATCTTATCCTTGTCGACCTGAATGAATTTATGGCCTTGGATAGATCCACCTTGGAAAATCCCAATGTCGTTCGCCAGCGTGACGAGACGATAATCTTCTCCGCTGATCGACACAGCTAAGACATCAATGTCCAGTGCGGTGTTGATGGGTAAATCATCAGTCCCCGTTGACTGCACCTGCTTGACTGCGCCAGGTGCAGAGATAGTAGGAGGAGTTCCCCTCATCGGCCGCGAAACAGCAACAGTCTGAGCTTCTTCGCTCTGTTCCTCTTGAGGTTCCATCAACTTTACCTCGTCGGCGTTGATCAGCCTCGGTTTTAGATTTCGACTTATCCTTGCCTCCAGGGCATGCCACTCCTCGATCTGATTGGTCTTTCCCTTGACGATTATCTCTCCAATTTCACCTGGGAGTATTTGCAACTGATCTCGCAATTTGCTGGAGGCAAGATATGTCCCTGCACTGACCGCCAAACCTTCTGAGTTTCTGACTCGAACCACAACACCAGGATCAAACTGCTGTATCCTCTTTTCGATTGCCTCTTCCTCAGGCTCCGTCGACACAAATCCACTGACAATCAGGATGCCCCCGCTTTCCTTCACCAACATCTCTGACTCAGAATACAGTTCCTCTACTAGAGTCTTTAGTTCCTCAAGTTGCGACACCTGCTCTTGGGATCGCTGGGGTTGGCTTGGAACCAAGGCATTTCCAACTCCGGCCGCAATAAACAGTACTAGTAGTAGGCAGGCCAAAACGACAATCGAAGTACGGTTGCTCAGCTGTGGTGCTGGCTGCTTCGCTGCGTTTGCGTCTTCAGTTTTGTTCTTTTCTTCCTCTTCTTGCCCATCGAGATCCTCAGTTCCATCTGCACTTTTTTCTAGGGCTGGTTCATAACCCGGCAGCAAGTGCTTAGGCCATGCAACATCTTCGGGGCCAATTGCCAAATAGGTGTTGCCCAAAGCGAAGACCTGGAATTCATCGAGCTCGATTTGTGCAATGGCCGCACCATCGACAACGATGTGGCAATCACTGGCGGCAGTGCAATGTATCTGCCCCTCCTCGACATCTACCGTTGCGTGATGCCCCGCAAGCAGTTGATCGCTTAAGATAACGTCGCATCCCTCGCCGCTACCGATGCTGTGGCTGCCGGGCGTTAGGGGGATTTCCGCCCCCATATGTGGCCCAGAGAACACTTTAAGTAGAAGTTTGCGGCTCTGACTCATGGGAGGACCGATACATTGAGTGATTTGACGAATAGTCACTCAAAGATTCGGCGGCGAGCAATAGAATCTGCGCGAAAAGTCATAATTCGCAGCAATTCGGCACCGGGGATCTTGACCGTGGAATCAAACAATTCCGCTGGCTGCCAGAAATTAAAGCTTTTCTAAAGCATCTTCGGCAAGAGATCTGATGTTGGCATCCAACCAAATTTGGTCTTTCAACCAAGCAAATTCTAGGCGTAGGTTTTTTTCACTGAGCACGCTAATCGACTTTTCGAATCGGATTTTGGCGGCAGCGATGGAAGCAAGAAACACGGCGTTCACCAAGTCGCGGGGCGTTGTGCTGTTGGTGTTGGTACGCTGATAACTGGCCCACTCCTTGAGTTCCGAAATTTCCTCAAGCGAACTATCCCGTCCCGTCAAGCATTCCAAGACAGTCTGAGTGGCTGCCTCGTTTCCAATCAAATCGCGGACTGATACAGAAAAAAACTGGTTAGCGATCTGCTGGAATGGTTCTCCCTCTTCGAGGTTGTCGAGCTTAGAACCAACTGAGAAGATCGATCCAATGTCCGATTCAGAGTTCTTCTCTCCTTGGGTTAGGCGGTCCCAGAAGAATGAGCGAGAGTCGTCATTCAGCGCATTCTCTCGAGCATGTCTGACTACCGTCTTTCGTGCCTTGGCAAGCACTTTTTGCAACTCTTCAAGTTCATCCTCGACCATCCGGTGAATGGACTGTTCGGTCAGATGTTTTGCGAGACCAGTGACGCTTTCCGGGTCCTCCGAAATATCCATGCGTTTAGCAATGTGTGCTACGTAGGCCTCGTGATCGGTGCGCCGCATAATATACTCGCGGATCACTTCTCGCATCACTCGCCCGAGCTGGCGTTTTGCAGTCACGAGTATGTTCATGGCAGCTTTTTCATTGGCCAGGCCGAACTTTTCCGCAAGCTCGGCATATTCGGGCACGTCGGCATCATCCAGAAGTGGCCCCAGCACTCGGCTATCGAAGATAGACCAACGGGCTTGATCCCCTTCCTTATCACATGCCTCTTTCATCTTGCCCAAGGCCGAAGCAAGTACCTCCAGCGCCCAAGCCTTATCGAACGCAAGGCTCGGGGCATCTTCTTCTGACTCAGTCCGATCTGCCTCACTCGCATCCAAACTAGCAATATCGCCAGGGGACCGTTTCGACGCGGACTCGTAGCGATGACGCGATATTGCAAAACGATCTAGGGCAGTAAGTAACAGCGTTCGAAAACGGCCTTTCTGCGGATTTGCAATCGCGAGCAAGTCTTTATTGAGAATCTCAATCATGAAATCCTGAATAAGATCCTCGGCTTTCTCCGCCCCGATTCCCTTGTAGCGAAGATGGGCATACATAGGCTCCCAGTAGGACTCCATCAAGATCCCCATATTCTCACGAGACCCATTTGGGGCTTCAGTAACTACCGTCTCGACCAGGGACCAGCGCGTATTAGGAAATTCAGCCACGTTGCTATGTTGCGAGGAGATAAAGTTGCAGGAGACGAGCAAAGAGGGCCAAATCCTACCAAGGCCCAACTCAAGTCTATGCCTTTTTCGGGCTATTTCAACACGGTGCTGTCACACTTCGGAAAGTTTCCTCGCCCGATCGCGCAGGGCCATGCAAACATTTGCGAATCGACTGAGGAAGCCACTGTGCTTTCTTGGCAAACAGGCCGTTCGCGACCAATCTAAGCTTGCGGTGGAGTTTGATTACGAACTGATTGGCGAGGTATTCGTGTCCCTTCCAATAGCCAGAAAGAATTCGCGCACGTAGCTTCCTACCTGTTGCCGTACTGTTTCTCCCGTCCGCTGGGAGAAGCTTCGTAGCATCCAACAATCCAAAACTTTCGAAGTACGCTCTCAATGTCGAATGTGGAATCAACTCGAATCCAACCGCGCACGATCGCAGAAGAGATTGACGCTTCGGACAGTGCGGTAGTTCTGATGGTGCTTTGGTCCATGCAGGTGGACATTTTGAAGGACTCGATGCTCGCCAACTTCGCGGGCACAGTGGAAAGCCAGAAATCGCTAAATCAAGTCGGCGGTCTGGTTTATAAGGTCACCGCAATCCATATCGAGACTCAAAATACCGAACTCAATTCGGTCAGCTGGGCACTGAGACAACTTCAAAATTTCCAGCAGCAAATCATCCGCAAGATTTTCATTGCGCCTAGAAATTTGTCCAATATCTTGAGTTGGTCGAGACAACGTGGGCTACCTTTCGTCTCTATCAACTCTGGAGCATTGAGTTTCAATTGGTTCAAGGCCAGAAAAGCCATGGATCAAAACGTGGGTGAAATCCGAAGCTACATCGACCAAGTTCAAAGCAATACAGCCGACAATGATCGTCTGAGAAACCACATCTCAAACGCCCCAGGCCTCAATCAGATTATCGGCCAACTCAAGCAGTTGGGGCATCCAGACAGAATCAGATCATTGCGTGATTTGGTAACGGTCGGCACCAGCCTGAGCGTCCAGCTGCACTCGATTCAACGGGACCTAAGCCTTTTTACAAAACGAATCCGAGTCCTTGGTGAAGAGGCGCAACGTAAATCCAATGAGATCTCCAGCCAGACCTCCGGCTTTCTGAAGAAGAGTGCGAAAGACGAACAGCAAAAAAGTGAAGAAGAGAAAAGAGACGAATCCGTTCGGCAGCTGAAGCAGGAACTGAGATTGCTAGAAGATCTCGACCTGAGAAGGGATTTGTTGGACGAGCTTCTCGATTCGATCTTGGCACTTGAGGTGCTGGAAGATCTTCGTAAAGACAAAATCACCGAGACTCAAAGACGGGAGCTCAGCAATTCAGCTGCGTTCGAGCAGGCTTCCCGCCAAGCACAACGATGGCAGAACAACTTGAATCAACAATTGAGTAGCATTTCGCTTGATAACTAACCTCTAAACAATCTTGGCAGGAGAATCAC
>JBCCEO010000144.1:0-13082 GCA_039030255.1 Planctomycetota bacterium
CGATGATGACCTAAGCAACCTGAGAGATCAGGTTGCTGGTATGGAAGAATTGCGCGCGTCGACTGCCGCCGAACTCAACGAAGCCAATCAGACAATCGCGGCACTTGAAAATCATCAGGGGGGTCTGGAACAGGAGGTCACGGCGCTCAGAGATGAGCTGGCGTCCACTGTCGAGCAGAGGGAACGGCTCGAGCAACAGCGGGCTGCGCTAGCCAGCGACTTCGATCGACTGCAGGCGGCACTAACCGTGGCGGGCAACGAGCGCGAGCAAGTTGAAGCCACGCTGGCAACGAGCCGGAGCGATCTCGCCGCACTCAGCGATGAGCTCGAGCAACTGCAAGCCGCTCTTGCCGAAGCCAGTGAAACACGTGAGATCGCTCTAGCCGAGCTAGACGAATCTGAGGCCACAATTGTCGCGTTGCGCAGAGAGCAGGCTGATGCTGAACAGCGGTTGGCCGTCCTTGATGCCAAGCTCAACGAAGCCAACGATACGGCGAACGAATTCGAGCAAGAACGATCGGTATTGACCGGCCGGATCGACCGCCTGCAAACAGCGCTTGCTGGAGCGTCGAGCGAGCGTGACGACTCGACACGGGCTCTCGCCGATGCAAATCTGGCGCGGGCAGAAACAGCGCGACAGCTCGCTAACAATCAAGAGGCCCTCGAAGCAACTGAGGATGAACGCGCTGATCTTGAAAGGCGGCTCGTACTAGCAGCATTGCAAGCTGAAACCGTCGCCTCGACGATCCAGCAGCGAGACCGCCGGCTCACATCGCTCGAAGAACAGCTAACGATCGCGCAAGCTGCAGAGGATGATGCGCGCGATCAGATCGCCCAATTGGCAATCGAGCGGCGCGATCTGAACGCTGAGCTTGCTTCCCTGAGAGCAAGCCAACGCTGGCTCCCGCAAGTCGCCAAGTATCACGCCTTCTATGCCAAGCTGCCGCCGCGGCGCTGGGCCGAAGAATCACCGCAAGACCAAAATGAACTCGACAACCTCTTGGCAGATCTCGGTCGAGCTCTGGGTCGAGATGAACCCTTGCCACTGCCTGATCAGCTTCCTGGTCTGAACTTCGTCGGAGGAAGACCGTTGCCCGTCAACGGCATGCCAGTCGTCCAACTCGCCTATGTCGACCCTAATGGTCAGCTCTTCGCCTTCTGCTTCATGCCGAACCGAAGCGGCGAAACAAAGCCACGCCGCCCGCAACGCTTCGGTGACCTCACCATGGTCGACTGGAGCGACGCCAAATTCCAATACGTCGTCGTTGGATATGGGTCAGTTCAGGCGCTCGGCGACATCGCCAAACAACTACAAGGGAACTATCGCCTCGATGCTTAGCCTTCGGTTACTAGGCGGCCAATCGAAAGCAGAGCCGCGTCACGATGCATGGCCACCGACATGGCAGCTACCATCTGGCGCCATCCGTGTCGATGCGTCCTTCAAAGAGCCAGGACGCCAAAAGCTCATCAGCAAGGCGACTAAGGCGGTTGCCTTCTTGGGACTGGTTGCAATTGTCCTCGGACAAGAGCATTGGTTCTGGCCCGAGCTTATCTACATTGATCTGAATGTCGCCGCCGGTTCGGACGAGAGTCCCATTTCTGAAAGGGCAGCAGCTTGGTTGCTGGTAGTCTTAACCTGCGTTGGCACATTCGTCGGTACGTTCCGGCTGCTCCTCGCGGCGTTAGGCATCGACCAAGGTCGGATTTTGCTCCAGTTCAACAAAGACCTACTGCTGATTAACGGCCGCTCATTCGAGCAAAAAGCCGTTAGGGGTTTTGAGCTTGAGCCACATCTTCTCGGAAAATTTGAGGGCCATAGTGAGAGGCAGCTCGGACAAACTACCAGCCTCTACTACCGTAATGCATACACCATCAATCTTTGCTACGCCGAGCGACGCATCGAGATCGCCCATGTACTAGGACTACAGCCAGCAACAAGACTCTTGATGCGACTGCAGGAATTGCACGCGAGAAGATCAAATATGAAGAGCATTCGTGGATAATGCGGAAACCGACCTCTTCTATGGCAACCGCCCAAAGTGTCCAGAGAGGAAGCAATCTAGTACCAAGATTGACGATGAGCGGGCAACGAATCTGACCTCCGCACCATAGAAATTGCTCCTCAATGGAATTGACCGTCGCCCTTTGTTACCTTCGCAAGGATTCCATCTTAGTTTCTTCTTGGAACCAATTTTCCACCATTTTTGTGCAATTTTTGCTTGTAAATACGATTCTTTTTTGTTAGTCATGCAATTGTAGGTTGTTATCGTTTTGGTTAATTTCCGTGATTCACCTTACGATGGGAGCAGTGGTTATGACAAAAATTTCGGAAGTTGAGAATCATGATGCTGCTGATAAGAGCTCCGTGGACTTATTGGATCAAATGTCCGAGCTTGAAGATGATTTCGATGTCGATTTAATGGCATGTGGGTGTCGACTTGCTGCCGGCGGCACTAATCTTGAACTTTCAGTGCGCGATGTAGTGCGGTTATTCGATCTTGACCAGGACGGTATAGTCGATTTGCTCGGAGCACTTATTGACGAAGGTGGGATTGATGCCCAGAAGGTTTTCTCCGTTGCAGAAAGCGTCTCCAGTGGCAAGATAAAGGAGGCGAAGCTCAGCGTCGGTGATTTGCATGAGCGTGAGCGATTGAGAGCTAGAAAACCAGATATCGCTTGACCCGGGAGCGCTCGTTTTGGCAGGCCGTGGGGGCGATTCTGTGCCTAAAGACTCTAACAGTTCGGATGTGGAGGCTGATTTTGTCTGGCGATTCCGCCTAGATGAAAAGGCCCATGAGCCAGTGGTAGATGATCCGCTCCTTGAGCTAATACGGGTACAATGGGAAGAGCTCCTGAAATTGTCGATTCCTTATCTCGGAAATTGCCAGGTGAAGATTGATGGGTTTCGTCTAATGCGCGACCCGGACAAAGTACATGCCATTTTCAGGGATGATCCGCGTTGGAAGAAGGAGTAAAAGCAACCGGGATCAACTGCGCTGACACAACGTCACATGACGGCACATCGCGGTGCGCGACTTCGACTGCGCCCCGTGTTATGAAACAAGGTCATATAAGACGCCGTACGACGCCAAGAGGATATGAATCTGTTGATGCAGTGATGTTAACGGAAGCTCGGATCGACATGATCCGGCGTCTTCTTCAAAGCATACTAGAGGTTGTAGATCTAGAGGTTGATGGCGAACCAGTAAAAATCGATGGTTTTCGTCTGCGTGATATAAGCCGCTGGGCAGACTATCCTTCTTCGTTATCGGATATCTTTTGGCATCTGTCCTCTGTTTGTAATTTTTCGTGTGAATTTTGCTACGAAAAGGGAAATCCTCAAGATTTTCCGATTCAAAATACGCCGCGAATGGCGTCAGTTTCAGAAATTGATACACGTTTACGGTATTATGATCCTGATAAAAAGACAGGTATCTTTTCCGTTCGCACTTCTATAAACGAGCCGTTTGTAAACAAGAATGCTATGCAATATCTGCGCAAGATGCGCGCTAAATGTCCTGACGAGCTAATCTCCTTCGTTACCAATGGGTCTTTTCTAACAGAAGATAACATCAAAACATTAAAGGAACTCGAACCAGTATTTTTCAACCTGTCACTTTATTCTGTCGACAAGAGAATTCGACAAAGGGTACTTTGGGATCTCAAAAGTGATGTAGCTCGCGGTAGCCCCGAGCTACTTGCTCGTCACCGAGTTCCTTACATGGCAAACCTTGTGATGTGGCCTTCTATTTCAATGGAGGATATGGAAAGAACTATCGCCCATGCAGACGATCATTCCTGCGCATTAATTCGCATTTGCTTGGGAGGTTATACCCGCTATTTACAGGGCGATTTTGAACGATTTGATATCGACGATTATTGGCCGCAGGTGGTGAATGCGGTCGAATTAATTAGATCAAAATATCGAACTCCTATCATCATTGAACCGAATTCTTATGTGCACTTCAGCACTGACGCGTATTTAGATGGAGTAATAGTTGGTTCACCCGCAGATCTCGCTGGGCTGAAACGGCGTGATCTGATAAAATGTGTAAATGGTGTGTCAATCTCGTCGAGATTGCAATTACTCTCAGTTCTGCGGAAGCTGTCGCAGGCGCAAAGTGGAGGTTATCGTCCGCCAGGAGTCTCTGGACGAACCGGGCGCGTGCGCAGGGCCAACGACTGCACGGTTAATTTGCAGGTTCAGCGTGGTGATGATTTGTTTGATATCGATCTCCAACGCTATGCTCCAGAAGCAATGTTGAGTTACCCTTATTCTAACATTGCGCAATACAATGACTTCCTTTTTGGGCTGATATTGACGGATACACTTAGCTTTTCTGCATTGGCATTAGCGCGGAAAATGATCCGTCAATATGACGCAAGAAAGACACTTATCCTTAGTTCTCCCATGATCGAGCCAATCCTGCACGAGATGATTAGGTTAACAGGAGCATTTGAGGCCGAGCGAGTAGACATCAGGGTTGCCTACAATCGATTTTTTGGCGGTACGATCAATGTAGGTGACTTGTTGGTTGTGGAGGATTTTGTCGATGCGATCAATGATTACTGTAAAGAAGCCGGTTCTCCAGACCTTGTGCTAATTCCAGCATCTCCATTCGCATCGTCAGCTTGGAACCGAGACCTGAATGGAACTCCATGGACGTACATTGAAAGGCGCACCGGTATTCGCGTTGCGATGGTCGATTGCAACTCGATAACATTTTGAGTGGGGCTTTGCACATCGCTGCTTATCATAGAGCGCATTTTTATAAGATGGGGTTTGCTGAGGCGTTGCATGTAGATGGCTACTACCGAAAGGCGGTACAGCTTTGGGGCGAGCTTGTAAACGAGTCTGCTGGAAACGATGCAGTCTTGCGATTGGCGGTAACCTGCGCCGCAATGGGCAACGACTATGAGGCATTGGATATGCTCACCGCGCTTGAGCGTGATCCGGTCATGATGGAACCTGTTCTCTATACCCGCGCGCAGATTGCCTGGAGAAATAGAGATCCTGCCACTTCTCTCACTCTGTTTCAAAAGGCCATTGCTGCGAATCCCAAGAGTCCTATGGCTTACAACTCCGCTGCTCAACTTTGCAGGATAGTGGGGCTGCAAGATGAATCTAACGAGTTAATGTCTAAAGCATTGGCTCTGAACGATCCTCATGCATTGATCAACCGTTTCATCGCGAATTCAGAAAGTCCGAGTGCAAGAGATGGACTTCTTCAGGCGTTATTGCAAATGCCACATCGTCCTGAAGGTCATATTGCGATGGCCCGTCACTTTGGACAGATAGGATGCGTTGCAAAAGCTCGACAAGCGAAGAAGCGTGCGCACCTGCGCGTGGAGGTGATGCCGGAGCCGGAATTGGTCATTTCGGTACTCGAAGTTCTGACAATGTCGGTTTCTGGGACCATCGATTCACAAGGGCTTTCTCTCAAGGTAGAAATTGAACCCAAAGAAAGCACAATACACCAAGGCCATTGGACTTTCGAGATAAATAGAAATCTTACTGTGGCCTGTGAAAGCGGGATAGTCATTCGTGAATCGGCAACTGGCCATTTGGATAGGATTAAACTGAGAGTCCGACAAGGAGCGCTGTGCCTCTGTGTTAGCGGGAGGCCGGAAGGCCCCTGTGCCAGTTTGACTGGGCGACGCATTGAACTGGCAGGGCCATCCGGTTGGCTGCCAGTGTTCAGAAAGAAAGCTGTGCAATTTGTTTCATTTGAAGTGTCATTGCCTTCTGGATGGAAAATGCTCCAGGAAATCAGTTACCATCTATCAAATAATCCGATACTCATCGCATTTAACCGACCCAAAATACGATATGTTGCGGAACGCAAGATATTGATACAAAATCAAGAGGGAAATTCAAAGAATCTATATTCAAGTGAAATATCCGCCCTCTGTGTTGCGAGAGGTTTAGAGTATTGGCAGGAAATCTGCGCCTGTAAAGTTGACCCAAATATACCATCGATCGCTGTTGTGGATCTTCCTAAGTCTACATTCTGCTATGCTGGCCGAGACATCATCCGATTGCCATCAAAAGTAGTGAAATCATCGGATCTACATAGCATTATCTTTCATGAAGCCGGGCATGTTTTTTGGAACCAAGTCATCAGATTTGAGACCGATGCAGCTTGGTGGCGCGAGGGACTCGCAGAGTATACCCTTCATCTGGCTCAAGATACCGGGGATCTGGATGGCTATCGAAGTCAAGTCTTGAGTCTCATTGCTGATTGTCGTGATCTGGCTTCACGTTCCTTGAATGAACTGGCTACTCTGGAGAATGCCGAAGCCCGTGCCATCTATCGCATTAAGGCGGGTTTTGTCGTCGCGATGCTAGCTCAGGTGATGGGACAGGCTCATTTCGAAGAGTTTGTTACAGCATTGGCCGCAGGGTGCAAACGTGGAGATCGGTATCAAATTGAGGCGCTGGCGTCATGGTGTGCTGGTGACAGCCTGCGTTGGTTTTTCCGACAATGGGTCGATAATCCAGCACTAATTTCATTTGAGAATGCAGAGCTAGAATTCTCCCCCCAACCTTCTGAAACTCAGGCGAAGCTTACCGTTGCGTTGGCAAATTGGACCACTCCAGGTGTAGCAGTGTCAGTCTTAGTCGAATGTGTCGATGGATCGTATCACATCGTTGAAGAGAACCTTGAAGCTGGCGTGGCGTCCCAGGTAATCGATCTTCCGTCACATCCTGTGCGGGCTCTAATTGATCCAGACAATCGACTATTCGCAATCAAGGGCAAAATTCAGCTAGTTGAGAGGAAAATAGCATGAGCTTCAATGTTGAGCGCGAAGTCTTATTGATTGCTCCGGAAATCCTGAACGCGCGATCCATGCCGTCCGTAGGTGTTGGGTATATCGCAAGTTATTTGAAGAACAAAGGCGTCGCAGTTCGCATTCATGACGCACAATTTTCGAAAGCGGATTCATCGAAGGAATTGCGTAAGCTGGAGCCAACTCTTGTCGGTATTGCCGTCGAATCAAGAACCTTCCGTCGGGCATTGCGGCTCGCTCAAGTAGCTAAGAGGTGTGGGCACACAGTTTTAGTTGGTGGGCTACATGTATCGCTTGTGAAAGAAGAGATGCTAAGATCCTGCGACGCCATCGACTATGCTATCCATGGTGACGGTGAGGTTCCAGTCTTTCAGTTGGTAGAGGCTTTGAGTGGGAAGCGGCCATTCGATCGCGTATCGGGCTTGATTTGGCGTGAAGGTGGCGAGATCAGAATCAATGAAAACACAACTGCACTGAAGCTCGACGAACTGCCGCTCCCTGACTATCGCTTGGCTGGTATCGAGAATATCCCTCTTTACCCGCTTGTCACATCCCGCGATTGCCCGTTCAAATGTTCGTTTTGCACAGTAGGCCAGCTGTCGCACGGGCGCTTTAGGCCACAATCGGCAGAGCGCGCCGTTAGCGAAATCCAGATCGCAAAGGAGCATTATGGCACCAAGGGCTTCATCGTTGTGGACGAAAACTTCTCGTTCAAAAAATCTCGCGCTATGGAGTTTTGCCAGTCATTGATCGACAAAAAAGTTAATCTCCCTTGGACAGCATTCGAGGGCGTACGGGCCGATGCACTAACGGAAGACTTTCTAGATTTACTTAAGGCTTCAAATTGCAAATGGATCTTCTTCGGAATCGAGACTGTTGAAAACACAGTCCTACGTGAAGTTCAGAAGGGGGGTAAATTCAAACACGTAGAACGCGCCGTTAAGCTGGCGCGGTCGTACGGTTTCAAAGTGGGTGGGTTTTTGATAGTAGGCCTTCCTGGCTCAACGTACGAGACTGATTGTGAAACGCTAGCTTGGGCGCGTACTCATCTTGATAAATGCACCTTTTGGACAGCGATACCGTACTATGGGACAGGAATGCACGACTGGGTACTGGAGAATGGCCGTTTGCTACGACCGCCTGTTGGAAGCAACCTCATAAATACATTGTCAACCAATCCCTTCTTCGAGACGCCAGATTACCCCGCTAAGCTAAGAAAGCGGATGCACATTACTTCTAACATATGCAACGGTATTGATTATTTTGTAGATCACTTGGACTTTGAAAGTTGGCGTAGGCTAAAACTCTCAGAACGAACACGCAGTTCTAGCCAGCGCAAGATGTTAAAGCTTGCGCATCGCTACTGCCCAGATGTTCTTCCTTATTTGCGGAACGAAGTACTACCACCAAATGATTATAAACCACAGCACATGATTCCTGACATCAACGGTGCTGAAGAACCGCTGCCTCGTGATCTTCGCGGAACTCGAGCGACACCGATAAGGAATGCAATCAGCGAAGCGGCCGAATAATGTACACTGCACGGCTAAACTCTTTCGGTGCAATGATTGCCGACGAAGCTCGCAACGACGCACTCGCCGCGGCTGTCCAAGCAATTGTATCTAAGGGTGACATAGTCATCGATCTGGGGGCAGGCTGTGCTCTACTGTCTATTCTTGCTGCACGCAGTGGCGCAGCCGCAGTTTATTCGATTGAAGCAGATCCATTTATGGCCGAGGTTGCACGCCAGACGATCGAAGAAAACGGCTGCACGGATCGCGTAACCGTGATCGCCCAGCATTCACAAAACTGGGACCCGCCAGAACCAGCCGACGTATTGATCAGTGAAACACTCGGTTTTGCTATCTTTGATGAAGGGCTCGCTCCGACACTTGCGGACGGCTGCGAACGGTTCCTAAAACCTAAAGGTCGCATTGTTCCAAATCGACTCGAGATCACTGCAGCGCTGGCCTGCGCACCACTTGTAGCAATACCCGACCAGGTACATGGCGTCTTGATCAAAACGTTGAAACGGTTGCTGAGCCAGTGTTTTCATCGGGTTGAGCTGAAGTCAGACCAGATCATCTCGCGTCCGATTGTATTGGCAGACTATTGCACCTCAATGCTGCCAGAAGCGCCAACATTCGCCCGCACCTGCTCGTTCAAAACCGTACGGTCAGGCTGCAATGTTGGGTTGGCAATCTGGTTTTCAGCTGCGTTGACTGGCGAGCTGACCCTTACAAACAATCCCCTCGCTGTGCCAACTCATTGGGGGCAGACATTTCTGCCCTTCTGTGAAGAAGCAGCAACACTTGGCGAGGATGAGGCAGTTGAGTGCGAAATCCGAATGCTTACGAAAAACAAGAGGTTGCACTTTGACTGGTCAGCAAGGCGAGTTGCTGGGGAAGATCGATGAAGCTCCTTAACGACAAGAAGCTACTTGAGGCAGCAGGACAAAAGGCTGTTTATCAGAGTGTAAATGCACTTAAGATTAGCGAGCCAAGAATAGAAAATATCGCGAATACACTCACCGGTCTGTTGCAAGCAGTCCGACTTGAGTCAGGAGGGAGGCCTGTTGAAGTCAGTGGATTTCGCCTCAAGAATCCTGCGGACTGGCTCTCGCAAGCAACAAGTGTGTCGGCTGAACTCTCTCACGTATCTAGTGCCTGTAACATGCGCTGCCCATTTTGCTACGAAGAAGGTGATCCTGAAGGTGCATCGGTTTTGGATGACTACGACGGAATGGCAACAGAAGCCGAAATTGAAACTAGGCTCAAGCTGCGCCGTAGCAGCGGTAAGGGCTTGCTCCGACCGCTGACCAAGATCAATGAGATATTTTGCAACCCCGATGCTTTAAGCATGATTGAGCGGATGCGGATCGAAGCTCCCTCGGAAACTCTGACTTTTGTCACAAATGGCACTTACCTTACGGAGGATGTCATTAAGAGACTGGCAGATCTTCGCCCGATATTTTTCAACTTCTCCGTAAACAGCTTAGATCCATTTATACGCGAGCGTATTCTGCGGGACCGCAGTCCTGATACCGCAATCCGTGCAATCGACCTGCTTCAGAAATACGAGATACCTTACCTTGGCAGTTTGGTGTGCTGGCCAACGATCCCTTGGACGGATATTCGTAATACTGTATTGAAACTAAACGAAGCGCATTGCGCAATCATTCGCTACTCTTTATCGGCGTACTCCAAACATCTGAAGGGTCGAAAATTCGATCGAATTTCATTCTGGGATAAAGGAATTTCGGTAGCTAAGGAACTTATGGAAGAAATCAATGTTCCTCTGAAGATTGAGCCATATCATTACTATGACACCAGCATCGAAGCAAATATTGTAGGAACAATACCAGGCTCACCCGCGCATGCCGCAGGGATTGGGCCACACCATCGGATTAATTCGATCGAAGGTATAAAGATCTTAAGTGCTAATCAGGCACTCTCCATGATTGCAAAGACAGCAGGCTTTTCTGATACCGTAAAACTCGATCTGGTTGACGTTCGAACTGAAGAACACATAACCGTTATTCTGAATGAAAAAGATAGCCGCATTGCATATCCATATAAGCAGCTGCAACGTTTACCTGGTTTTCATTGGGGAATTGTTCTAACTGAGAACTTGAAATTTTCATACCTCAAAGCGATGAAAGCCCAGATTGCTGAAGTCCGAGCGCGCAGGGTTCTGGTGTGTAGCTCGGAAATAATGCGTCCCATTGTTGAAGACATGATAAAAAAATCAGGCCAGTTCGACGACATTGATCTCCACATTGAAGTTCCACATAATGACTATTTTGGAGGAACGATTGTGCTTGGTGATCTTTTAGTTGTCGATGACTATGTGAGATTTATTGAGGAGTGGTGTGGTGATAATGGTAAGCCTGATCTTGTTCTAATACCTTCCTCTCCATTTAGCCTCGGCGAATGGGGTCGCGATCTTGCAGGACAGCCATTCGGAGCGATCGCACGACGCACCGGGCTCAAAGTTGAGCAAATACAGATTAAGCCACTAGCAGGCTAGCGGAGTGGAGCGGCGGGATGTGGAAAATTAGCCAGTTTACGATTGAGAAATCCCTGGCTGATCGTGGGTGTCCAGATCAACTTTTGGTTTATAATACTGATAGTCGCAAATGTGTTCTGCTTGAGGAGGCTGCTTGGAAAAGATTCAAGGCCGGATTGAATAGACGCGACGGAAGTGGCTGCTTGGTCACGGATCGCTTTGCAGCGCTTGGCTTCATTGTGCCAGATCAACAGGACGAACAGGCAAATTGGCTCGCGCGGTTCAACGCCAGGCGCTTTGGACAGAAGACGATATATCCCCTGATCGCAGTCACCACGGGGTGCAATATCGGCTGCACCTATTGTTATGAGGCTGGTGTTCAGGCCACAACGATGTCAAAAGAAACGATTGTGCATGTGCTGAATTGGATGAGGCGTCGCGTAGTAGACGATGGAGTAACTGAAATAAATCCCGGCTTGTTTGGGGGAGAGCCTCTATTATATCCGGAACTTCTCTTTCAGATTATGGATGGACATAAGGCAATTTGCCAAAAGTATGGGGCGACAGGCAGCTTTTATACATCATCGAATGGTATGCTGTTAACGCCAGACCTTGCAAGAACTCTCGCGCGTAGAGGGCTGCGTCAGATTCAAATATCGCTTGATGGTCCAAAGTCGATCCATGACCTTCGTCGCATAACGAAGCGAGGTAGCGCCACATACGATCAAAGCCTTCGAGGCTTACGAGTAGCATTGAAATTTGTTGCCAGCGTAACGCTCAAAATTAATTTTGACCGCCAGAACCTGGATGCAATGACTGAGCTTCTCGATTTTGTTTCCGAAGATCCAGAACTACGGCAGGTGACAGTGAAACTCGAGGCGATTGCCTATCAGATGCCCGCATCAAAGGTTAACCATCCAGCAGACCTAGTTATTCCACCAGAAAGTACTGAGATGGCTGATGCCTACGCCAAGCTAAGTTTGATGTGCAAAACACGTGATCTTAAGGTCACAAATGATACAGCCCACACGACGCCTTGTATGTTTTCCTCGCATCACGGTGTGATTATTGGCCCGGCTGGCAATATCTATAAGTGTATTAGCCTGGTTGGCAGGCGTGATTTGGCAGTCGGCTCAGTCTATGACTGCACCTATGACGAGGATGCCTATAATCGCCAGATGAATAGTAAAAAGAAGCTAACAGACTGCTTTGATGAAAAGTGTGCTTACATTCCGGTATGTGCAGGCGGTTGCGCCTACGAGTCAGTGATCCGAGGGGCAGATGTGACAGATCGGTATTGCACCAAGGACTATCTTGAGCGCTATCATTACCTGCGCCATCTAATCCGACATCAGTCGATCCTTGAAGATTTAGGAATGGTGCCATTAACTGCAGAAGAGCTGAGCCGGGCTAGCGGGAACGGCTGTAGAGGATGCAAGAATGGCGGCTAAGCGTGCCAAAGAACGGACCATTGAGGCGTTAATGGCCAGGCGGATGATCAGTTTCCGCGATCTTGATGCCATATCGGTTGCCAATGGCTATTTTTCGTATGAGGCGATCGACGATTTTCTTGAAGGATCCTCGTCAGAACACAACTCGCCAGATTACATGCCGGCAAGTCAAGATGCTCCCGCCATCGCTAAGGAAATTGTAGAAAGAATCTGTAGCTGCCAATTTCATGACGGTGGTGGGACATCACTTAAGAGTGCGAGCGATCAAGAAATTGAGCTTGAATTTCACGGCGCCTGCAAACACTGCCCACAAATACGCTACACGGCCGACATCTTGAAGATGGCATTGCAGCATCGCATGGGACGCTTGGATACAGTGCGATTTTTTGGCGTTGCATTGGACGAGGAGAGCACATTGCCGGTGAACAATCAATTCACCTTGTCAAGGTTCTGTCGCGAATATGGATTGACTCTGAAGGAGATCGACGAGGCGCTGGAGCGTTTTGGACGACTTACTGATCGAGAGTTGCAGCTTTTGGGCCTACGTGCCCGAATGCGCCGAGAGAATAGGTGAGATCAGGCTGTCCAAATTCTTTCCAAAGGAAGTCAGGCGCGTCCTTTCGATAAGGAGTTGGCGAAGGATTATCTCGGCGATTTTGATCATCGCTGTTTTGCGCCGCCTTACCGATATGGTGGTTTTGATCCGTGTCAACGAATTGGGCGGCTCGCTGGGCTGGCTGACGTGGCTCGCTTTGCTAAATGCCGTTTCTGGCCTAGGACTTGGCCTTTTGTCTGGCTGGATGGTGATCAGAACGAATCGCCGCGACGTTC
>JBCCEO010000145.1:0-13077 GCA_039030255.1 Planctomycetota bacterium
GTCATGTATGAAGCCGCTCGTCAGATGCAACTTTTCGATTCTTTAGATCTATCCACGGAGTCCTTGGAGTGCAACTCCTGAGCCCCAAAGCAGGGACGCTAGCGCTGAGCCTTGCGTTCGCATTCTGTTGGCAGAGCACTTGGTTGCTGGCCCAGAAATCCGAAGAGGATCAAACTCTGCGGGCGATGTATCGTAGCGGCTTGAATGCCTCAGCCATTACATATTGCGAGCGTCAAGCAGAATTGTCGGTGGCGCAGCCAAGACTGCTTGCTCGCTGGACAATGCGACTCATGGAATCGCACGCGCAGAACGCCCTACGTGTCGACAAGCAATTGGAGCAACAAGCTTGGGCGCGAGGAGATGAGGTGTTCGAGAAGTTCTCGAAAGATCATTTCAAGAACCCACGGATACCCTGGCTGGCTTGGCAGCAAGGAAGAAATCGCTTGCTGCGGGCTCAAGCCAACGTGGCGCGTCATCTAGCGGCCCCGGCGGATCAAAAATCCAAAGAAGATGCTTTGCAATTTGTACGAGACATATTGCGATTGATGGAGAAACTCGATGACGACATCAAGCGTCGCCAGCCAATTGCCGCGCGTCAAGTGTTGCCAAACAATCGCACCGAAGCACCAGCCGAGGATTTGATGCAACTACGCGTCGACGCGGGACTCTTACGCTGCGAGGCTCTTTTACTCCGCAGCCAGCTTTACCCGAAGGACTCTGTGGATCGGCAAGCCGCTGCGACCGACGCAGAAGAACAAGCCACCTCAATTTTGCAGCTCACTGGCAAAGAGTGGGAGCCACGTCCGGCCTTGGAGATCGCTCGCGCGAAAGCCAACTTGGAACTTGGCAAGGTCAACGCGGCACTCCAGGTCCTTGCGAAACTTTCTCGCGGAAGTGTTTCAGATGCATCGGGATCATCTTTCGTCGCACCAGAAACCGCCGCAAGAGCTGCAGCCGTTGCCATCGAGTACTTGGCCCAGGAGGGTCGCGTCAGCCAGGCGCGCGGATTGCTTGGAAGACTGGCCGGTCCAGAACTGGAATTAGCAAAGCTCAGAATCGGACTCGCCGAGTTGGAACAAGCAACGGGCGAAGCCGATCGTGACGCGCGATTGAAAGGCCTGCTAGCCAGCACGCAAGCGATAGGCAAAGACTTCGGGCCCTACTGGCAGAACCGAGCTGAAGCCTTGTTGTTGAGTGGCGGAGCCAAAACGAATTCTGGCGCTTCGGCGAATTTGGATCTCATGATCGTCGAAGTCAAACAGCTTTTGGCCGCCGAAAAGAAAAGTGAAGCCATTGAGAAGTTGCTCGAGTTTCGCGACAGCAAGGCCGCATCTGGAGATGGTGCCGCAGCAATCGAGCTGGCTTCCCTAGCCTCGGCACTTCTACAGCAAGACAAGCAGTGGCCTGAGGCAGCCCAAGCTATTGCTAAAACAGTCGTTCAATTCAAATCACAAGCGTCTGCGGCGAAGGCCCATCGGCAAGTCATATCCTGTTATCGGAATGCATTGAAAGTCGATGAAACAAACACAAGCTTGGCCCAAAGTTACGAAGACAGTCTCAAAAACCAACTCCGCCATTGGCCCGACTCTGAACAAACCGCAGCACCTCAACAATGGTTGACAATGTGGCTAACGGGGAAAAGTCGAAGTGCTGAGCTGGCTGAACTTCTGATGCAAAGGGCGATATCCTGTGATGATGAAGGTATCGCACGAAGTACCTTTCAAGATTGGTTGGCGTTGACACTGAGCTTTGAGAAAGAACAACGCTCCTCGGCCTTCGATTCCTTGCAATCAACGATCGATGAGAAGGAAATGGAACACACCAACCTGGCGACCAATTTTTGGATCGTCGGGCAAACCTTCGCGAAGTGGCCCGAACCCTCCCAGGCTGAGGAACTTGATAGCCAGCTATCGCGACAGCTTGGCGGCTTGAATTCGCCAGCCGCCAGCAACCTTCTGGCGGCCGCAATTCTTCTGCGAAGTATTCAACGACAGGACTTAGATGCTGTTCGCAGAGATTCGAGTAAATGGAACCCTGAAACAATACCGCGCGAATTGCTCGCGGAATTCTTGACAAGATTTGTGGAAGCGATTGACTACACCGAAAACACGCAGCCCAGTAGTTGGACGGAAGAACTGCACTTAAATACTGCGCTAGCCAACTTTTTTTTAGCGAGCAAAAACCGCAGTGAACGCGTTGCCGGACTGCGACTCGCTATCTGGCTTGGAATTTCTGGGGCATTGGAAGAGTTGAGGGAATTAGCCAAGTCGAATCCTCGGGATGGCAAGCTCCAACTGCAGCTCGCATTTGCGCTCCGAGAGGCGGATCTTCAAGCATCCTCCAAAATCGCAAGACGGCTGAGCGTCGGAGCTGCTTCGGGGTCTCCACTGCATCTTGGGGCTCACCTGCTGTACATTCGTAACCTCGCCGAAGAAAAAGGCTTGGCACGGGCAAAGCAAGAAACCAGTCGTTTTCTGGCGCGGCAGCCAATTGGATCCGAGCTTTGGAAATCCCGCTTCGAACACATCGCAAATGCTCGCTAACGTCAGCCGCGGGCCAGCAGGCTCGAAGCTCACTGCCAAAGCGCAAGTGCGGAATCCAAAAAACTTTTAAATCTATGTAATGATTTGAGAAAACTTCCGTTAAGTATGCTAGCCGAGATAATCGAAGTTCCTCGATCAAAAAAGACGTCCAGAAATGTTGATTTCCGAACAAGAACTTGATGACAAGCTGCAAACCACGTTTGGTCTCGACGCCTTTCGTCCTGGCCAATTGCCGGTTTTGCAACGATTACTGGCGGGAAAATCTGCGGCTGCAATTTTTCCCACAGGCGGTGGTAAATCGCTTTGTTACCAATTACCAGCTACAGTTTTTGAGGGCCTAACTCTGGTCGTTTCGCCCTTGTTGGCTCTGATGCGCGAACAAGTTGATTTCCTAAATTCCAAAGGGATTCCAGCGGGGCGTTTAGATTCCACGCTAAGCGCTGATGAATCGAGGCAGCTAACCGAAGGTGTCCGCGCACAGAGACTGAGGCTACTTTATGTCGCTCCGGAGCGATTCTTTAACGAACGATTCCGAGCATTCATCAAGGAAATTCCCATCTCGCTCTTCGCAATTGATGAAGCTCACTGCATCAGTCAGTGGGGACATAATTTTCGACCTGACTACCTCAAGCTCGCGAAACTCGCGCAAGAACTAGAAGTTGAACGTGTACTTGCACTAACCGCCACGGCGACTCCGCAAGTCTTGGATGATATTTGTGCCCAATTCTCGATCCCGAAAGAGGATGCGGTACAGACGCCATTTTATCGCCCGAACTTGCACCTGCGATTCTCTTTGTGTGAGGAGAAAACACGCGATCGAACTCTGCTGGAAAAGCTCAAGGACGCACCTGAACAACCCACATTGGTTTATGTCACCCTTCAGAAAACGGCCGAAGTGGTTGCCGATTTGCTACAAGCAAACGACTTGAACGCAAAGGCCTATCATGCAGGTATGCCGGCCGACGAGCGTGAGAGCATTCAAGACTGGTTTATGCAAAGTGACTCCGGAATTGTAGTGGCTACGATTGCTTTCGGGATGGGCATCGATAAGCCCAACATCCGGGCTGTATATCACTACAATGCATCTAAATCTATCGAAAACTTTGCTCAGGAGATCGGCCGCGCTGGTCGTGATGGAAATGATTCTGTTTGTGAAACGCTGTTGGTACCCGAAGATCGCATCGTGCTCGACAATTTTGCTTATGGTGACACGCCGAGCGAAACTGCGTTACGCCGATTTGTTGAGTTCCTAGTGGGACAACCGAAGAGCTTTTTCGTCAGCTACTATAGCTTGGCTTACGAGACAGACATCCGTGATTCCGTCGTTCGCACCTTGTTGACTAACCTGGAACTTCAAGAATGGCTAGATGCGACATCCCCGCGTTATGAGGCCTACCAATTCAAGCCGCGAAAATCGTCGATGGACATTTTGAAGCACTTTGAAGGAGAACGCCGAGTTTTTGCGTCTTCCGTTCTGGCAATGTCCGTAAAGAAAAAGATCTGGTTCGAAGTCAACTTGGCTCAAGCTGCTTCGCGACTCGAATGCGAACGTTCTCGGATCGTGAAAATGCTAGATTATTTCGCAGAAAAGGGTTGGATTGAACTAAAGGCCTCAGGCCTAGTGCACGGCTATCGTAAGCTGCGTGAAATCCAAGACATCGAAGGACTTACGCAAGAGCTGCTAGACGTCGTTATGGAACGACAGATCGGCGAACTCTCACGCTTGAACGAACTCTTCGACCTGATGACTGCCGATGCGTGTCAAGCCGCGCAGCTCAGCGCACACTTCGGACAAGACGTCGATGTACAGTGCGGCAACTGCAGCTACTGCCAGAAATCGGGCTTCGATACTATTCCACAGTCTAGAACCCCAAGGGTTGGAGATTCAGCGTTGATGGGACTTGGCGAGCTTCGCAAACAAAAACCACTAGAACTTGGCGAAGCTTTACAACAAGCTCGTTTTCTTTGCGGACTTTCGTCACCCAAGTCCATCCGCGCGCGATTGACGCGGGAACCGCTGTACGGATGTTGCGCCTCCGTACCCTTCGACTATGTACTCGAAACTGTGATGGAGCATTAAGAAGAAGTGAACGCGGGCTTTTCTAAAGAATGCGCGAGGCAGCTCCTTGTGCTCCTTCCTACAACTCGACGATTCCAGATGCTAGTCTAAGTTTGCGCGCGGGAAACTGTCGACAAATTGCGAGATGTCTGCAGGGAATTCATTCAACTTGCGAGTGTACCAGCCTGCCGATCCAAAAAACGGCCCCATATCGCTCGCCCAGATGATCTTCAATGCCAGATTGACTTCGACATTGGCCAAGTCCATGCGAACGGCCAAGCGTGTGTGCTCCATAGGATCTTCATGAAACAATCCGATACTCGTTGAAGCCACGTCGCGAGTAATGGCTTCTGCCACTGGACCTACGGGGTCATTCGATTCATTGATTGGCACAATCAATACTGGAAGCATCATCGGATGCCGATCTTCGTTGCGACGCTCGGATGGTTCAAACATGGTTGCGTTGACTAGTTGCCGTCGCGCAAACTCGATGAATGGCTTGGATAGGTTGCCTCGATACTTGGCAGTCACTTCGTCGATTAACGTAGCCATTGGAGAAACCTCTGCAGCTAATTGATTGGGGCATATGGGTAGACGGCGTACGTTTGCCAACTTGCAACCATGTTGGCGGATGTACGACGCTATGCCTTATACGTACAACACGCAGTCCCGCAGGTTTGGCCAGAGGGCTCAAATTGATGGCGAGAAAAACATCTAGGCAAGAGGTACCGGATGTTTGGTAGGATTTGTAGCAGCTATAGGGCCAAAGGCTGAAGAATCATCCGCCGCTTGCTTTCCGAGGGCAGTAGAAAATGTCGCAATCCTGAGGCTACTCCAGCATTCAATATCCACCAGCCGAGCCGCTCTCAGAAAAATCAATGGCGTGAAGTCCAAGTGATTCACGTGCCTGATCCATCATGCCCTTCGTTCGGCTAGCACCGCAACGGGTGACGCCCAGGTCTCGGACTTGTTGCAAGGTTGGAAAATCGCGCACGCCGCCCGCAGCCTTGACTTGGATTCCTTCACCCACGTTGTCGACCATCAGCTTGAGGTCTTCCATGGTAGCGCCACTCGTTCCATATCCCGTACTGGTTTTTACCCAGTCGGCCTTGAGTTCGGTACAGATTTGGCAGAGTCGTATTTTCTGCTCGTCGTTGAGATAGCAGTTTTCAAAAATTACTTTCACCTTGCGATTGGCGGCATGGGCAGCCTTAATCACAGCTTCGATATCAGACGTCACATAATCCCATTTCCCACTGAGAACTTGACTG
This sequence comes from Planctomycetota bacterium, assembly GCA_039030255.1. GTDB lineage: Bacteria > Planctomycetota > Planctomycetia > Pirellulales > Pirellulaceae > Aureliella. The sequence goes on from JBCCEO010000145.1 coordinate 5,874, forward strand.
ATGTTAACCACCATATCCAATTCTTGGCAGCCATCCTCGATCGCCCGATCAGCTTCCTTGCGTTTGATATCCGTCGTGTGACCTCCATGGGGAAAACCGATTGTCGTACTAGGTTGTACCGTACTGCCATCCAACACCGCCGCGCAACGTTTTAGGTAGTACGGCATGATGCAAACGCTGGCGACATCATAGGCGACTGCCAAAGCACAACCTTCCTCTAACTGCTTTTCATCCATGGTCGGAATGAGCAGCGAGTGGTCGATCATCTTGGCGTAGTTTTCGTAAGTCGCAGTCATATTGATTTTCCTTCGTCGCAAGTGCGTGTAAAATGGATTCCATATTGCGGCTCTCTGCAAGAGAACCAAGCTGCGAGTCGTGACTATGGCTGCCCGCAAAGCAGACAACGCGTGGTAGTTCCAACCCAATCCTACGGCACTGAGTAACCAAACGCTGTTTAGGTTCTGGTCTTAAGGTACAAAATTCTTCAGATAGCGAAAGCTCTGTCGCAGTGAGTCCTTGCGCGATTCAAGGGATCCTTCATAAGCGCGGTCCTCGACCTCCACACAGACAGGTCCGTCATAGCCGCTGTCGACCAAAGTAGAAAAGAACTTGCCCCAATCTACTTCGCCTAAACCAGGCAGTTTCGGAGTATGATACTCAAGCGGATGAGCCATAATGCCAACTTCATCCAGCTTATGACGATCAAGCCGCACGTCCTTCGCGTGCGCATGATAAATCCGCGAAGCAAAATCACGGATCGGCTTCAAATAGTCCATCTGCTGCCAGACCATGTGCGAAGGATCGTAGTTCAGCCCAAGATTCTCGCTTCCCAAGTCTTCGAACAATCGCCGCCAAATTTTGGGAGTCGTCGCAAGGTTCTTTCCTCCAGGCCATTCATCCTCGGAAAAAAGCATTGGGCAGTTTTCGATGCCGATCTTTAAATCAAGTTCGTCTGCAATGGTAAGAATGGGCTTCCATGTTTCCAACATACGCGGCCAATTTGCATCAACGCTTTTGGTGTAATCACGTCCGATAAAGGTGTTGACATTGCCCAGCCCTAAATCTTTGGCCGCATAAAGCAGTTTCTTCAAATGTTCTACTGCGGATACCGCCTCGGCCGCATCGGGTGACAGGCAATTCGGATAGTAGCCTAAAGCACTGATGGCAACGCCCTTTGATTCTACGAGGCCATGAATCTCTGCCTTCTTAGCGTCGTCGAGTTCGTTGATGTCGATGTGGGTAATGCCTGCGTAACGACGCTCGGCCTTGCTGACTGGCCAGCACATTACTTCCACGCAATCGTAGCCAATCTCTGCGGCCAGATCGAGCACTTCCTCTAGGGAAAGTTCTGGAAGAATCGCGCTGGCAAATCCTAGTTGTATCATCGTTGTTACAGGGTAAGTGCATCTTTCAATCGGAGGGAAACAGTCCGCCCCAAGGTGGTCAGAACTTACCATAAGATTTTGCTAAAACAAGCAAGAGTGCACCTCCACTAGAGGTATCGATTTACTTTTCTTGACCGGAATTGGCGATTCAAAGCTGGCCCCAAGTCGAGCGGGAAAGTCATCTTGCCCGGTGCGCTTAGAATCTCCGATTCTGCTCGACGTGAAAGCACGTACCGCCAATGCCCCGCAGGAATTGGCTTATTCGATTCTCCCCGCGCTGACCAGAATCCAGCCCATAAAAAGGCTCTCCGGCAAGCCTAGTGGACAGTAAGTACTCAGCGGAAGTTCCCTTCCAAACCACGCAAAGCGATTGGCTAGAGCGATAATGAACCTCCGACTGCAACTCGCAAGGGCGAGTGGCTCTATCGATTGACGTAGCCGAACGGCGGTCCCCGTAAATAAGCTTCAAGTCGCTCGGACTTCACCCAACTGTTACTACCAGCTTGACGCCCCCAACGCTTTCAATACGATTGCCCCGGAAACCTCCTACCGAGGAAGAAGGACATACAGCCCCGAATTAGAAATGGCTAAGAATCCAAATCCGAGTCAGTCTTTAATCTCCAAGTTTCCTCTTTGGGTACTTTGGCTATTGCCAATGCCATTCCTTGCAATCTCGGTCCTTTTCTTATGGGCGGCTACTTCCCCGCAACCATCCCGGGATAATCTCGTCTTTGTTTCCGGTGAGCCTAAGTTGGTAGCGTCACCTTACGTCAATCGGCGATCGGGAAAAGCAATAAACCAAGTTAAAGAACTGAGTTATATGCTCGAAGGCTATCGATTCAAACATTATGGTGACGAAGTGAGTTTTGAGATTACAGAAAAGGCGGCTTTCAATCAGAGGGATCTTACTGTCGGTTTTCTCGCCTAAGACGAGAATCAAGAATACCCCCAAGTTTGGGAACTCAGAATCGATGATAAGACTGTCTTTAGTTTTGAAAGCAAACTTGAACAAGAGAGCAGTGGTAGAGTAAACAGCCTCTCCATCGCCATCGCTTTTCTCATTGCCGGGATTGTTCAGTCTGCGATCTTTTTATGGGAGTCTTACCGGAGACTTCTACGGAATTAGAGCGGCACAACATCTACGGCAGCGAAATCCATTTCTGGTGCTTGGCGCTGAGAAGGATCGCCTCGCAGAGCTGAACCTCGCGATGGCCCTCTGAAAAAGTTGGAAACAAGGGCTTGGAGCGATAAGATTCATCGGCAATGGATTGATAAAAGTCGATGAAAAGCTGCTTAAAGGTGTCGGCAAATCCTTCATTATGTCCGCCAGGATAATGAGCAAACTGTGAAGCACGTGACTTCATCAGAGCCGGATCCCGCGTCAAAATCTCGTTCGATCGATTGCGATGACCAATCCAAAGTTCATTCGGATTCTCACTGTTCCAGCTAAGGGCTTGCTTCGAACCAGCCACTTCGAATCGCAAACAGTTCTTGCGTCCCGCCGAAACTTGCGAAACATGCAATTGCCCTCGGGATCCTCCGCGAAATCTCAGGAGCACGCTCCCAGCATCTTCAGTATCCACCGGAAACGCGTAGGTATCATCTGGTTGCCGTGCTTCCATTTTGCCCGAAAACGTCTCAATACTGCCCACGGGACAATCGCGATGCTTGTAGACCGTTTGCAAGTCCGCGAAAACGGCTTCCACTTCCAAACCCGAAATCGCCTGAACCAAATCCATCCAGTGCGTTCCGATATCCGCCAGCGCCCGAAGCGGACCGCCGTCGGCTGCATTGACCCTCCAATTAAAATCGTGCCGATGAAAGAGCCAATCTTGGGAGTAGCTTCCGACGACGTGAAAAATGTCGCCCAGCTCGCCTTGTCGCCTTCGCTCAGTCGCTTCCAAGCACAGAGGATAATAGCGAATGTTGTAATTGACTCCAGCTGCCACTCCAGATCGCTCCGCCAAAGCCACCAGCTGCGTCGATTCCTCGGAGTTCATCGCTAAAGGCTTTTCGCACATGACATGCTTGCCGGATCGCAAACAGGCCGAAGCTTGCTCAAAATGATATTTGTTCGGCGAAGTAATATGAACACTGTCGACTTCGGCATCGTTGAGCAATTCGCTCAGGCTTTGATACGCTCGTCCAATCTGCATTCTCTCGGCCGCTGCGACGCTCTTGCCAGTCGAACTACCAAGAATCCCAATCACATTCACGCCAGCTCGACGCAGGGCTTCGACGTGAACCGGGCCGATAAATCCAGTACCGATAACGGCAGCATTCGTACTCATGGGCAAGAACAGTATTAGCAAGGAAAGGAAGTATTGTGATCTCTAAAACGGAAGGTCGGGTTCCACATCGGGGCTGGAAACGCAAAATCAAACGTCCGATCCAATTTCCGCACCTAACGAACCTTCGTTGAGTTGGATATATTGAGCCAACAGCTTATGGAAAGTTTGGCTCAGGGTGTCCTATGCAAGCGAAGAAATGGAAGTTTACCGGGCTCGATAGCTCCGAGATAGAAGCCCTGGTTGAGAAGTGCGCCGTCTCGCCAATCGTGGCGCAGCTGTTGCTCAATCGTGGAATCACTGAATCGGAAGACGTCACCCGATTCTTGGAAGCTAAGCTAACCGACCTCCGCCCGCCCGAAGAATTGCCAGGACTTTCCGGCGCCGTCACTCGGATCATGGCTGGCATTGAGGCCGATGAAGAAATTGTAGTCTACGGAGACTATGACGCCGACGGCATGACCGCCACGGCGATTCTCTACCGATGTTTAAAGCTGATACAAGCCAACGTCGTTTACCACATGCCCAACCGCATGGAAGAAGGCTATGGTCTACATGCCGAAGCGGTTGAAAAGCTGCATGCCCGCGGTAAAAAGCTGGTGATCACAGTAGACTGCGGCATCGCCAGTATTGAAGCCGCGAAGCGAGCCCGGGAACTTGGCCTTGGGCTAATCGTTACCGACCACCACCGTTATGGCGATGAGCTCCCCGTGGCAGACGCAATTGTGCATCCCAGCCTTCCAGGAACCAACTATCCTTTTACGGGCCTATGTGGCGCTGGCGTAGCCTTCAAACTAGCCTGGGCGCTTTGCCAAGCGCATTGTGGATCGCCCAAAGTATCGGATCTCTTGCGCGACTATTTGTTACAAGCCGTTGGACTTGCTTCCATCGCTACCGTCGCGGACGTTGTGCCCTTGCTCGACGAGAACAGAGTGATCGTACGCAATGGCCTCAAGACACTTCGCAAGTACGCTCCGCTTGGCCTGAAGAAACTCATGGCGATCGCCAAGCTCGACGAAAAGCAGACATTGGACTCCGAGGACTTTGGCTTCTCCATCGCTCCGCGTCTAAACGCTGCGGGCCGATTGGGACAAGCTCAACTAGGCGTCGAGCTGTTGATCACAGAAGACGAAGAACGCGCGACGGCCCTAGCGACCTACATCGATGAGCTCAATGGAAATCGCTCCAAGCTTGAGAGAAGTATTCATTTATCGGCATCAAAACAGCTTCAGGAAGTACACTCGCCCGAGGAGGATCCTGCGTTTGTGCTCGCATCGCCTAATTGGCATCCAGGTGTGATTGGCATTGTGGCGGGACGTCTTGCCGAAAAGCATCACAAACCCGTTGTCCTCGTTGCCCTCGACAAACTTGGGGCAAAGCCTGGAACCGGTTCCGGTCGCAGTCCAAATGGAGTCAATCTACACGCGGCCTTTCAAGAGTGCAGTGATTGGCTAGTCACTGGAGGCGGCCACGCGGCAGCAGCTGGAATGAAAGTCGAAGAGGCGAAGCTGAATGGATTCCGCAACGCATTCCTTGAAGCCGTTGCAGAGCAATCAAGTGAGCTTGAATCGGAAATTTCTATTTTGATCGACGCCGAGGCGACGTTGGACCAGTTGACGATGCCAACGGTGGCGCAGATTGAGCAACTCGCTCCCTTCGGTCAAGAAAACAGCAAACCAACATTTTGTGCCCTGAACGTCGAACTCGCCGACGAGCCTAAAGTCATCGGAGCCTCTGGCAAAACGCTGAGCTTGCAGTTCGCTCAGTACGGAAAGAGAATGCGAGCCGTCGCCTTTGGCTGTGCGGAAGAGTGGCTGCCGGAATTGTTAAAAGTCGAAGGAACCGTCGACGTTGCTTTTCGGCCTGTGATCAATGAGTTTCGGGGATTTCGCAAAGTTGAAATGCAGTTGATGGACTGGCGCGTCCATGCAAATAAAGAACAAAAGCCAAGTATCGATGTACCTGAACCGCATTTGGAAGAGAATCTGCCGAGTTCTGGACTGCGAGGCTTAGTTCGATAGGGCCTTTGGTTGGGACCACAACCAACGCCTCGCACGCTGGAAATTCCTTTGGCTAAAATGCGTGGGAAAGTTTAATCTCCCGCTGGTCCAAGAGGGCCTTTTGCTTGCGAGATTGTTAGGTTTCGACCAGCATAAGGCGCCTGCCTTTGACTCGCTTCCCGAATCGCACGCGATGCGACGTAGCTGAAATCGCCTGAACTGGTCAAATTCCAGGCAAAATATCTTGATGATGTCCCCAGACTTCCACTCGCTTTCAAGCCTCTGAGACTTGTTCGTTCAGGGGTAGCAAAGTATCCTGATTTTGCTTTTGACACCTTGGCCACACCTCCTGATTTCCTCTTAAGGCAAGACTATGAGACTTGTTAGCCAGATTTCTCGACCATTCCATCGAGAAAGCGTTACCTGCCTATTCTTGTTGGCTGGTTTTGTTCTTACGACGTCGCTGGATTTAGCACCTCTCTCGCAAGCCCAAGACTGGCCAGAGGCTCAGGGACCGACCCGAGACAATATTTCTTCAGAGACAGGCCTACTCTCGGAATGGCCAGATGGCGGACCGGTGCAAGCTTGGAAGATCCGCTCGGTAGGCCTCGGTTACTCGGGACCAGCAATCGTTGGCGACCGAATATACATCATGGGAGCCCGAGCTGGCAAAACGGAAATGTTCGCTCTCAAGGTTACGGACGGCTCCGAGCTTTGGAGTATCGTGCTTAACGAAAAACCCTTCGACTTCAAAGGCAATTCCTGGGGCATCGGGCCACGGGCAACACCAGCCGTTTCAGACGGGATGGTATATGGTCTGGCCGCAGATGGCGTACTTGTCGCTGCGACAACTGAGGGTGAAGAAAAATGGCGCATCAATCTGCAAAAAGACTTGGGCGGTGAAGTTGGTGATGTTGGCGGCGGGCCCAAAACTTTTGGCTGGGGATTTTGCTGGTCTCCGATGGTCGATGGTGAAAAGCTGATTTGCACTCCAGGAGGAGCTGATGGCACCTTCGCAGCACTCGATAAAAAAACGGGTGAAGTTCTTTGGCGCAGCACGGAACTGACTGAAGTCGGAACCTACGCATCGCCCATCAAAGCCAAGATTGAGGACGAAGAGCAATACATCACAATGACTCAGATGGGCGTAGCGGGCGTCAGCGCCGAAGACGGAAAACTCCTTTGGCACTACCAACGGAAACGACCTTATTCCGACGTCGTCATTCCAACTCCCACTGTGGTTGGAAACATGATTTACATGAGTACCGGTGATGGTTGCACGTTGGTAAAAGTTACCAAAACCGATGCTGGTTATGAAACCGAAAGCGTCTGGAGCTCGTCGAAAGCACGCAACATGAAAAATGAGCTCGGCGGCTTTGTGATTCTCGACGGCCAAGTTTACGGTACTTCGGATCGACGTGGCTGGGACCTTTGTCCCAAAGGTCCGGCGGAGTGGATGTTCCTTGTCCGTAAGCGTTCAGCTGAACGCTTACGGACAAGGAACATCCACTCCGCCGGACCTTTGGGACAA
>JBCCEO010000146.1:0-13026 GCA_039030255.1 Planctomycetota bacterium
ATTCGTTTCCCTCAGACCGTCTAAACTCTTCGTCATTAAACTCAACCAGATCATTCCGTCGATCCAAGCGGATTGTCACTTCCGAAGTTGTCAAATCAGCGAACCACGATTGCTTGTAAACCGACTCGTACGCCCCATGATCAATATCACTTTGTGAACCGTTGGCTTCAAATCCTGGGCAAACGACCAGTACATGCAGCAGAGGGCGATCCGCGCCGCTGGGCGTATGATCCCTGCTGAGCGATTGCCCCGTGAAGGTTGTTAGTGAGCCCGTGCAACTCGCAAGTGCTCGCGATTCTGTACCACCAACTGAAAATTCACCTTTTTGTCTTCCGTCAATGCAGCCAGCAAATGCAGTGAGAACCAATAACAAAATAGTTGCTAATCTATTCATGGCGTCGTAACTCTCAGCGGCCGCATGTCGAGATAGTAGGTCACAGTGGCCAATGGCAGAAGCGTTATCGCCATGCCTACTGGCGACAGATTCCAGATCCAAAAACCGTAAAGCGTGCTCTCATACACTTCTACCGGCAAGAACCACATGATAGCAGAGGAAACAACAAGAATCGGAGCCAGCGTCCAGCAGTTCTCGCGGGCGGCTAAGGCAAGCCAAGGCGCGAAAAGGATAAAAACGTTGGTGATGGGAGTGAGAAAGAACAACAGAAATGAAGGCTTGATCAACACAACCCAGATTTTTGCAGACAGCAAGTAGAGCGAATCTAACATTGCTTGCCAGCCAAGAAGAGGAGTACCCGGCTCAGTTCCAGCTCCCTGTAATCCCTCATATGCGGGCAAGAGAAAGGAGGCAAGAAACAAACCCCATGATCCCCACAAACAGCACAGCAAAATGAACTGGAGAGCTCGTGACACTTCCCGCCCTCTAAGGGTAAAAGTTCGGCATGCACTTACTTATAACTGCTAATTCGTCGTTTCAATGACCGCATAATTCCATCATTCTTCACGCCGAAAGATAGTCTATGTTCAACGGCGTTAGATAATCTTCGCTTAACGGCAAGCCGCAGGGGACCCTTCACTCAAATTCACGTCCGCCACAAACTCATCAAGGCGGAATCGCATCGTTTGGCCATCCAATCGCGGGCTATTCGAAATCTCGAAAAATGCCGTCATCGTCGAAGGCGCTGGCAAATTCAATACGGTCCTAAAGTCAACTATTTCGGTTGCAACTCAAGCCTTTTCCTTGAAGGTTTCTTGACCGTCTTGTAGGTAGCTCGACCAAGCAAGAAAGCCAAGATTGCACTCCCAATTCCTAAGAATCCGTATGGTCCAACGATGCCAACGACGGAGCCGAGTATGGCAGCAAGTCCCTTAGACCGATAATGACTGGTTCCGAGATCGAACCCATTTTCTTGGGTATCGTTAGCAAGGTAGGCCAAGCCACCGAAAACTGCCACAACGAAGAACGATTGAACTAAAGACCAGAGCATTATCTCACCAGTTGTCACGGTCTCCAGTTTCACATCACTCCGACTAAGGCCAAAATCCCCTGCTACAAGTTCACGGAATGTTCGGGCCGAGTCCATGTCCTGGTGATTGCAAATCATCTTCTTGATTTTCTGTTTGTCATCTATATAGAGGACTTCTGTTCGAAGTGGACGATCCGCGCGCCAAGTCAATTCTGATAGATTTGCCAAAGCGGTACTCGGAATTGCATCCCTACGCGTATTCTCGAAAGCCGATATCGGATCGTCCGCCTGGGCAATTGAATCCAGATGATTCCCGATCAGCTCGGAGTCTCCCAATAAATTCGCACTCGCAAGACGATCTCCCGTCAAAATCGTCAAATGCAGTTTTGCCATGCCCTCCCTGCTGTCAACAAATCGCAGTTGGTTTGGTGAGGCTCCTCGCATAGTCCGGCTTTTCAAAACCTCGAGCATTCTTTCGTTCTTAGGCGCTTGTTGCATATTCAATCTGGCGTCGTCAATTCAAGTTGGAGAATGGCGGACCACTGCGATACTCGAGCACGTTCATCGCCTGGGCATTGGGCTTGAAGAAGTATTCCATCACCAAATTCCGTGCAACTAAATCCTGTAAGTGCGCACAATGTCTCTTTTCCTCCCCAAGCGTCGATGAGGGAAGACCTAAGAAAATGTACAAACCTAAGTATTGTGATTGACTCATCGCTTCGAATATGACGACCGCATTTCCTCAACTCTTCGTGGATCCAAGCCTCGTTCTCTTCTGACAAGACGAACGCCTGATCAGGCAGAAGCACTTCCACACCTTTCAGAAGGAAGTCTGAAGGTAATGGTAGATCGCGTCTGGCAAGATCGATCGTGAGAGTATGTTCGCCGTCTCCGAGCGCGAAGGCCTTGAGAATGATGGGGGAAGATCTGCCTATTGACTTGGCTACCCAGACATAACCAGTGTCCAAAAAATCCGAATCACGACTAGCAACAAAAGAACTGAGTAATGCACCGCACTCGTTCAGTATGTTTCCTTTTACGTCCTCCCAGGTCTCATCGCCAAAATGAATCCTGCAGAGTTCAAAAACCCCAGGAATCACATCGATCAAACAATCTTTTGTTGAGTAATACTCGAAAACACATTGATAGCCGTTCATGCTGAAACTCCGCGATGCTTCGCGATATATATGATTCCTTGCCTCTATCGGGTTCGGATTGAAACCTTGGCCCTCAGTGTACTGGCGTTAGTCAGTGTTGAAGGGGAAGTCCAAGCTGCTTTCCCAACTCCAAAACGCAACATGGCAGCTTCGTAAATATCCTCATCAGAGGAATAGTAGCCATCAAGCCTTGCAAACCCATCCGTAAAGACGAGGTATGCTAGGAATCCTTCATCTGGAATGCACTTCCAAACTTCAATCCGCTCAACTCGATTCTCTTCCCTTGATTCGATTTTATCGATACTTACAGTCAGCCATTTCTGGGCAGTGATCTGTAGAAATTCTTGATACCACTCATAGAAAGATGCCAATTGCTCATGTTCGTTAGGAACAAACTCACGAATCAGCATCCAGCAGTTTCCGTTGTATCTGGGCCAGCACCCCTGGATTCCCTTCTTCAATTTGCCGAGTCTGCGCGCAAGCCAATTTGCAAACTCTGCAAACGGGAGTTGCCCTTCGCTAATCTCGCCCCGAGGGAATTCGAGATCTTCATCAGCGAGCGCCTTCTCTAGCGACGCGAGAGTTGCCTGTTGCTGATCGTTCTTTTTATCACGAAAGGCATCGAGGAATTCTTTGATTCTACTCACTGTGTGACTCCGCTTGACTAACGTTCAAACGACTCTGTTCCTACGTGAATGTGGATTCTACCTAGCTGACAATAGTACCGGAAACTAGGCTATCAAAGAAACTTAAAGGCTGTATTGCAGCAAGACCAAACCCTCCATTGGCGTTGGGCGAATGGACCTTGCTGTTCGTTTCTAGTTTTCGGAAAAGGGCGATTCCGAAAGTTGAGCAATTACGCGAAAAGATTACCAGCAGTCGCAACAAGCGGGCCAAACATCTGCTAGCGGCATTGGATGCGTTGCATGCTAACGAGCTAGATGGATTCGAGAATAATTTGACTTTGGCGATCCGTGATTTCATAAATCGCAATAAGGAATCTCCGCTGAATCATATTCCAAGCTATTTTGCTTTACCTGAATCACTTCTATGGAACGAAGCCTTGAGCGTTCATCCTGAGTTGCAGTTGGAAAAGGCGATTACTGACCAACTGCTGTGTGGACAAATGAGGTGAATAGATGCCAGCCGTGCGCGAGGTATTTCTGACAAATATCCCGACCATCCCATAAAGGTTTTGGCCAGTCCAGAACTCCGTATTCTTGGGGCCGAATTGATTTCGCATGAGTACGAAACTGCCTCATGCGGATACAATGATTGCTAATTACCTACTCCGACGGCACAAGCACGAGATAAAACAAATGTCCGATCGAAGAATGCGTCATAACAAAGCAGGCCTACGCTGCTTGGCCCTGGCAATTCAATTAGGCTTGCTTCTTTCGATACCCCTGCCGGCGAATTCAAGTGAGGCAGTTAACACAAAGCAGCAACCCAACATCATCCTTGTCATGGCCGACGATCAGGGATGGGGGGATACGGGATACAACGGCCATCCCTTTGTTCAAACGCCAGAGATGGACGCGATGGCCTCGCAAGCTTTTGTGTTCGATCGCTTTTATGCTGCTGCACCTGTATGTTCACCGACGCGCGCAAGTGTGATGACGGGTCGTAATCCAATCCGCTGCAAGGTGCCAAATCATGGCCGCTACATGAGGCCGCATGAACAGACGATTGCCGAGACATTACAAGCTGCCGGGTATATCACCGGGATATTCGGAAAAGTGCACCTGGGCTCCGGCCAGCCAAATTCGCCTTGCAATCCAAGCGGAATGGGCTTCGATGAATGGGTGATCGGTTTAAACTTCTTCGACAACGATCCCTATTTGAGCCGAAATGGAACGATCGAGCATTGCAAGGGTAAAGGCTCGGTGATTGCGATGGACGAAGCTATTGCTTTTCTGGACAAGCATAAAGAAGGTTACAAGCCGATCTTCTCTGTGGTTTGGTTTCCGTCGCCTCATGACCCGCATCAAGAGGTCACGGATGGAGAAACTTTGTACGAAGGCAAGAAGCAAGCTGGATACTACCGAGAGATTACATTGCTCGATCAGCAATTGGGAAGGCTACGTCGGGCACTTCGGAAGCAAGGCATCGCGAATAACACAATCCTCTGGTATTGCAGCGACAACGGAGGGCTCAACGAATCAACGTCCGGTGGTCGCAAGAAGAAGGGCAGTATCTACGAAGGCGGGTTGCGAATCCCATCAATTATTGAGTGGCCCAAAGAAAACTTGCGTGGCAGAACGTCGGTTCCTGCTTGGACCTGCGACATGTACCCAACATTGGTAGCAATGGCTGGAGTAGAGCTAAGCGCACCACATCCGCTCGACGGAATCGATATCAGTCAGATTATCAAAGGCAAACAAGAACTCCGTTCCAAGCCAATGGGCTTTTGGCACAGTTTCCAACAAGGCCAGGCGACATGGAGCGACCGGATACAGAAGGACATCATGGAGAAGCAGCATTCCGGAGCACCCGAGCCGCATAATCCTGTGCGTATCAAGAAAGATGTCGACGAGTTCCCGCAGTTTGGAGAAGATACTTCGAAAGGCCATGCAGCATGGAACAAATGGCCTTGGAAATTACATCGCATTAACGGAACAAAGTACGAATTATACGACTTATCTTCCGATCCACTGGAGACAAACGACCTCTCCAGCGAACCGGAGCAGCAACAAAGACTTCATGCGATGCAAGATGAATTGAAGGATTGGATGCAGTCCGTTGTACGGAGCATTAACGGAGCGGACTACGCCAGCTAATGTTCGATTTGTCCAAGCGCGCCAATACTCTCGAACTCTAATCAAGAACCGCTGCTAGGCGAAACAAAAACTAATGGCTCAGCGTGTAGAAGCCCGTCGATGTCTAGATCGAATAGATGCTGGCAAGCCTAAAATAGCCAGGATGGCAACGCCACTGGGTTCAGGAACCGCATAGAACTGCAAGCCTCCGATGTAGAAAAACTGTTCGGCCGTATTGTTCGATTCGCCTGCCTGAATTGTAAAAGACAGCGTTCCACTAGCAGTCGGCGAGATGCTTGCAATCGTTGCTAATGCACCGGAATCACCGTTGTTTGCAAAAGCAGCATCCAGCGACGCAGCGCCAGAGTTAATACCGCTGATCGCGTAGTCCGTAGTCCGATTCCCAGATGCATCCATTCTCGAAGCATACATATTGAAGGTATAAACATTCGACGGATTGAGCCCAGAAATCTGATACTCTACAAGCGGTCGGTTTGTCCCCCCGAAACTTGCATTGTGGCCGAAGAGCGAATCCTGTGTTGTACCACTATCAAAGATTCCCGAAGCTGGATTTCCTGGGGTAGGATCCCCATTCCCATTTGTGAACGTCGGGTGGAATCCATTACCGTTCTGAATGCTGAAACTGATTCCGGTACTAACTCCGGAGGTATTGATCGCATCCGCTAGATCTTGCTGTGTGGCGCTGATTTGATTGACATTGGCACCCGCAGAGAAAGTGTTCCCAAAGTCGATGATCACTTCGCCTCGTACTTGTAGCTGAAAAGTCAGAAGCAGAACGGGAAATGTAAGGGCTAAAGTACGATTGACGGTCATTTCAAATCTCCAGATCCTACGATTGTCCTTGAAGGCATTCGAAAGTCAACCAAATCGCGCCGCGGAAGTAGCTATAGTGTCGTGTCCATTCGCGATTTTCTGCTGACCAGGCGATGAGTAGTTACCACTAAAAGCCCCCGGCAGCAGAGCACGCAATCTGATTCCTTGGAGCTGGGAGATCAATTCTGGGCCAAATACTAGGACTCCATCCCAAAAAGTCCTTCCGTCAGACCGTTCATTTATCCCGCAAGAAGTGGGGGATTGGCTGTTCGCGTTGATCGTGCAGTTCTTGACGATACGCTTCTGACGCAAAAGGCGAACAAAGATTATTAACTACGAAGACAATCTGGCAATCAAACCAAGAACGCCACTATGCACCTGCGCCCACCACGTTAAGTAAACACCGGTCAAGATAAAGACCCAAAGCGATACTGGAATTGCAGGCTTCCAGTCTCGTTTAGCGAAAAAGATGCTAGTGACAATTAGAAATAGCGAATGAAAAACAAACGCAACAACCGTGACTACGCAGACCGCTTCTATTCCTAACACGGCTCCCACGAGTGCTAGGCTTGCAGCCGCATTTCCGATTCTTGCTGGCGTATCGGAAGGGGCTCCATATCTGGCTTTCAAGTCATTTGTTGAATCCACAAGAGCCTCGGCAGGCTCTACATTTGGTTCACCGTCGTTCTGATCGGCGGTATCGACGTCCACTTCCTCCGTAGTGCTTTCGGCCGAAATCGTCGCCATGAACTCACCTAAGTTGCTCCCTCCGCTTTTCGATTCCGCTGGAATCACAACTGCGGGAAGCCAAAAAACTAGATCCAGAACCAAACCAAGTATGAGCCCAGCACCACAGCCAAGAAGGCAGGATGTCAATCCGACTGGTAGCGAAGGCAGCGTTGTTGCCCATCGCGCGGCGGTAGGATTGAGATAGGGGAACAGGCAAACAAGAATCGCAAACGGTAAGAATCCCAGAATTGCGTAGAGCAGTGGGACTCGAAAGCGGTCGTAGTTGATCATGCCCCATGCGAGCAAAACAACCAGCATGAACATATGGAAGAAATAGTATGAGACCAAGTTCCACTTGGTGTAAAGCAAAACCCAAACGACACCCGTGTAGGACCTGTTGATATCCGCTGGAATGTTTTGGCCTGCAGTGAGCAACTCGTGGAAGTAGAAAAAGCCAAATACCGCTGCAACAATCGCTTCGATTAGCGGGTACCGAAAGGAAACTCCAATTCCACAGTGGCGGCACTTACCGCCTAGTTTCAACCAACCGATGATTGGAAGATTATCTTTGCCAGTGAGCTTTGTTTTGCAGCCTGTACATGCAGAGGGCGGCCAAAATAGGGGCAGCCAGCGCGGCAATCGATAGATGACCACATTAAGAAAACTTCCAATACTCGCCCCTATCCCAAGGAAAATAATCATAACGACGCCGGAAACCGTTCGCAGCCTCATCGCCTCAAGGAAGGTCATGTCGATCGCCGCATGACTGGTAATCGGCGTGAAGTAATCAATGATCATGCCGATGATCGGCACAACAACCATGTAAATAAAGAACACTACACCAAAAACTATGTAGCCCGCATAGCGAGCCCAAGCTGGTTTATTTGTAGTGGGAGCTAGGCTAGTAAACTGCTCGTCGGCGATGTGCTCCAATTCGTCCGCTGAATTGTTTTTTGAATCATCGCCAAGTAAATCGTCGTCATGTTGCTCATCTTCACGTTGCCCATCCTGCTGCTCGTCCACAATCTGATCGCCCCTAGTTTCCGCCTGCTCGTAAACTACCCAGGATAAACAAGCATAGGGCAGCTGTGTTAATGGAACATAGTGCTAAGAAAAAGTAGACGTGAACTCCGCATAAATCCGCAATAAACAGATTCAGCGCTGTCGTTATAACACAGATCGCTGTTAGGCCTACCGTGATGAGGCGGCTGAACCTATCGACCAACCACAAAGCAAGGAAGGAAGTGGTGGATACGAACAGCAAGACGATTGCAGCTTGCCAGTGCGTAACAAGATCACTCAGTTCGCAATGCAGTTCATGTAGCATGGTAGCCAAAGCAATTGCGGCGCCAGTAGCAGCTCCAATCAGCCTGAGATAGACGAGCCACGAACTTTCACCTGGAGACGAACCAATTGTCTGTGCCGATTGCAACAGCGAAGTGGAATCCAGTTCGGTATGGTTGTTCATCTTTGATCTCGACGAATCAGCGGTAAGGGAAATCGGCGTGGCTCGGTTACTCTTGCAGGAACCAAAATCAAGTGCGACAAGAAACGATTCCACGTCGCGGACGAACCTGCATGGATTCGAGAAAGACGCAGAATAAACGGTTAAGGTCTCTCCAATCTGGCATTGGGAATAGGATAATTGGGCCTGTTAGAGTAGGCCTGTCCTAGCATAAGAAGGCGGTCCCCTGGATTCCGCGATTAGGAGATCATCGCGCTGATAATTTCGGCTCGGTACAAGCCGAAATAGTTGTCCGCGGAGAGGCTGCGAGAACTCAACTTCTGCCTTGGCGGCATCGCCAAAAACGACAAACAAGGACTGGCAAGTTCGACAGTTCTTGTGATCGTGACCTGGCCTCTTAGAATTACAAAGACTGCTCGCGCCTTGATCGGACTCGGATTGCTCGTCATCGGAATCACCGATCCTCGAAGTACAGCAACTGCAAGAGTTGGCTCTTTCACAATCCTTCGCACTCAATTCGGAGCAAGAAATAAGGCGGTGCGAGGCGACGTGGAGGAGGCCCGGGAAATTTCCGATGGCAACCATTGTGCACATCAAACAAACCAAGATTCTTCGAGCCCAAAAGCTCATGACCACAAAAACTGCTTCGTAATTCGATAGAAACGAGACCTTGTGAACTCACGATGTCTGATTTTCGCCTTATTGTCAAGACTGCGAAATCTCAGCGATTCTCAGCGGCCGATTGGCACAAACAGCTTACGTCCAGGAAACGTGGGAAATTCAGTACCTTCTGTAAAAAAGCAGGCATTTTGCAGCTCCTTCATTCGCTAGCTTGGTTGAGGCAAGGATGAACCGCAATTATAGTCGGCTTCTAGCGGGAATCGCGCGCCAGCTTGCGTCATCAGGGCGATGTTGCCTTAGTGTCCGATAGCGCTGTCACCACGCCCCAGTGCCAGGTCTGTACTTCGTAGCTTCTCGAAGTCATTGCACGCTCCTCTCTTTCCGCTCCAAGTAATCATTCTTCGAAACCATCTGATTCTGATTGACGGAAGTTGACGCTATGTTGCGCTCCAGTTTCATTCTCACGCTTCGGCATACTTTGATGCTTTGCATCGCGCTGTTCATGACGCAAACAGCACTCACGCAAGAGACAAAGAAAGAGGACCCTGTTCCCGAGGTAAAACAAGCCAATCCAAAGCAGCACGAGAAGGCCAAGCCTAAGGCGGAGGCCAAGAAGCCGCCCGCGAAGGCAAAGAAGCCAGCTACTAGAAAGCAAGGGGCAAAGAAACCAACGCCAGCAAAACAAGAAGCTAAAGACAAACAGACGACAGCAAAACCATCCGCCGTTGCGAAACAAAAGCAGGATACGGCTAACGACGCCACGCAAACGAAAAAACGATTGGATGCTATCGAAAACAAACTGGATAAACTCACTGACGCTCTTTCCACGTTAGTGGAATCCAAACAAGCAGAAGCCAGTGCAACTGCGAGTGAACGGAAAGCTGCCGGCGATGCAACAAAGGCTCAAGAAACTAAGAACAAACCAACAACCAAACAAAAGGCTAGCTCAGAAGCCGAAAAAGCCAAACCTGCGCCTACTTTCACAATGAAGTCAGATTGGCTCAAGGCGATGGACTGGCGCGCATTGGGACCAGCCAACATGGCCGGACGAGTAACCGATTTGGAGATACACCCCCAAGATAATTCACTTTGGTGGATTGGAACCGGAGGGGGCGGAATCCTCAAAACTGTTAACCAAGGAACCAACGTCGAACATCAATTTGACCAAGAAACGACGGTCTCAATCGGTGCCATCGCCAGCGACCCGCAGAACAAGGATGTGTTATGGGTGGGAACCGGAGAAATCAATCCTCGGAACTCTGTCTCCTATGGGGATGGTGTCTATAAATCAACGGATGGAGGAAAGACTTTTGAGCACTTGGGGCTCGAAAAAACTTATCAGATCAGCCGAATCCTTGTGCACCCTAAAAACTCAGACATCGTCTACGTCGGGGCCCAAGGAAGACTTTACGGAACCAACCAAGAACGTGGAGTATATAAGACTACCGATGGAGGCAAGACGTGGAAGAAAGTCTTGTATCTGGACGAGCGAACCGGCGTGATTGACATGATTATGCACCCCGACAAACCGGATACATTGATCGTCGGAATGTGGGACCGTTTACGAGACAATTTCGATAGCTGGCCAGGCCCAGTTCCTAAGCCAGATGGTATCGACAGCTATGATCCCGTTCGCAAATGGGGACCGAAGGCTGGTTTGTACAAGACGACTGACGGTGGAAAGAAATGGACGAAACTAAGCAAGGGTTTGCCCAGCGGAATGACCGGAAGAATCGGCCTGGACTGGCAACTGAAATCACCGAATACAATCTACGCGATCATCGACTGTGAAAACATTGGAAAAGGCCCCAAACCTTTCTCCGCCTATTTAGGTTTGGTCGGTACCAACCAAGATGGTAAAGCTGTGGTAACTCAGGTTATGCCCGGTAGCCCGGCAGAAAAGGATGGCGTCAAGGTCGGTGACACTCTGCTCACTGCAGATGGCACGCAACTCTTCAAGTTCGACGATTTGCTTGATGCGCTTCGTGAGAAAGATCCAGGCGGAAGAATCAAGTTAGCGATCCAGCGCGGCGAAGAAGAACTAGAGATTGCTCCAAAGCTCGCAGCGCGACCGGGTTCGCGCGGTGGCGCTGCCGAGCCCTATTATGGAATCGTTGGGGAGGACCAAGCAGGACGCATCGCACTGACCAGTGTGACGGCCAAGGGCCCAGCCGATAAAGCGGGTTTGAAAGCAGGCGATGTTATACTCAGTTTCAATGGCGAAGAACCGAAGGACTATGCGAATTGGATCAAGGCTTCGGCGGCACTTGCTATCGGCGATGAAGTCGAGCTCAAGATCGAGCGTGGCGGGGAGCAGCAAGACATCAAAGTCACCCTCGGCAAAAAGCCTGGAACCGGTCCAGCCAGTTCGGCATTCATGGGCATTCGCGGTCAAAACCAAGGTTCCAATGGAGCTCCTTTGACCTCCGTCACCGATGGCGGCCCCTCTGCCAAAGCTGGACTTAAGTCCGGAGACGTTGTCGTGAAAGTCGGCGACAAAGCTATCAAGACTTACGACGAATTGATTGCCGAGATTCGAGCTCGCAAAGCCGGCGAAGAAATGCCGGTTGAAGTCAAACGTGGCGAGAAGATTGTCAAAGCTACAGTGGTACTCGGTGATCGCAATGCCGGATCAGGCGATCGACCATTCACCTACTCGTACTTTGGCCAGCTGCCGAATGTGCAGGATCAGCAAGGTTCCGAAGGTCATGAGTATGGTGGAGTATACAAGTCAACGGATGCTGGTGAATCTTGGACACGTGTCAACTCGATCAACGTCCGGCCGATGTACTTTAGTGTTGTCAAAGTCGACCCAAGCGACGAGAACAGAGTCTATCTACTCGGAGTTTCCCAATTCCAATCCAACAACGGCGGACAAACTTTCACCAGCGATTTTGGCCGGGGCGTTCACGCCGACGCTCACGATCTTTGGATTGATCCAAACGACGGACGCCACATGGTTATTGGCTGCGACGGCGGTTTCTATGTGACTCATGATCGAGGCCGCAACTGGGACCATATCAACACCGCTGCCCTAGGACAGTTCTACCACGCGACGATCGCACCAACGAAGCCGTACAAGGTCTACGGCGGTTTGCAGGACAATGGATCCTGGGGCGGTCCAGCAGTTGGCTTGGCCGGCAGCGTTGTCAATGAAGACTGGATCTCCGTTGGTGGCGGCGATGGTTTCGTATGTCGCGTTGATCCTGAAGATCCCGATGTCGTTTACAGTGAAAGTCAAAATGGCGGCATCCGTCGACGCAACCTCCGTACGGGAGCTGGTGCATCCATTCGACCGCGTCCGGCAGAAGGGCAATCCTTCCGTTTCAATTGGAACACGCCTTTCATTTTGTCGAATCACAACTCAAAAGTGTTCTACAGTGCAGGGAACTATGTCTTCCGTTCTGTAGCACGAGGTGACAACCTAAAAACAATTTCACCAGAAATTACTCGCACTCAGCGTGGCTCCGCCACCGCGCTTTCGGAGTCCCCGCTGAATCCAGATGTACTCTACGTCGGCACTGACGACGGTGCACTTTGGGTAACAAAGGACGGCGGTGGTAAATGGGAGGATATCGCCGAGAATCTTGGCGTCGATCCGATGTGGATCGCCACGATCGAAGCGTCACGATTCGACAGAGGGACAGTCTACGTGTGCTTGGATGGACATCGAAGTGACAATGACGATCCGCATATTTTCGTGTCTAAAGATTACGGCGCCACGTTCAGTAGCCTCAGCAAAGATTTGCCACGCGGATCCTCTCGATGCTTGCGAGAGGATGTTGCGAACAAAAATGTCCTTTATCTTGGGACGGAGTTTGCATTTTGGGTTTCCGTGGACGCAGGCAACAGCTGGGCTCAGTTCAACCAAGAACTGCCATCGGTTGCAATTTTTGAAGTTGCCCAACATCCTGAAGTGGACGAGATTGTCCTTGCCACCCACGGCCGTAGCCTTTGGGCCTGTGACGTCTCAGCACTGCGTTCGCTGAACCGCGCGTCGCGGCGCGGAAATCTTCGCGAGAGAACGCCATGAAGCG
>JBCCEO010000147.1:0-12928 GCA_039030255.1 Planctomycetota bacterium
GGTGTGCCGAAGGCCTAGCGTAAAAACCATGTTGTCCGCCCCGGGCACTAAGGGGACAGTCGGCGATCACCCAAGAATGACCATAAGTCGGCGTTATTGTGAGTTGACCATGCATGACCAAGGCTGCGAACCGAAACCAATTTGGCGTCATGTCCCGCAGATTGGTAGTAGTCGAGGTCAGATTGCATTGAACCGGACGCAAGATCATCGGCGCCGACAATCAGGAGGACGGGAAAGGGTCGTTGAGCATCGTGCAGGGCACGAGGTCGCGGACCGGAACAGGCAACAACAGCGGCAACCTCGGAAGACCTAGCATTTGCCAGCAGTTGGGCAAACGAAGCACCATTTGACATTCCAGTCAGGTAGAGACGAGCGCGGTCAATCGAGTATTGCGTTGCAAGTTGCTCAAGAGCAGCGTCGAAAAACCGAACATCACGATTGTCGTCGAGCGCGTCGGGGTCGACGTCGATCGCTGCCCACATCGCGTTGAGTCCAGTTGGATACACCAACAGGAAGCCGTGATCGGACGCTAAACTATCAAGTTGCGAGTATGACGCCATCGAATCCGAGGAATCGCCGATTCCGTGAAACGCAAAAACGACCGGAGCGGGCGTAGGCAGATCGTGTGGAACTGCAATACGGTAGGAGCGTTCAACGTCGTCTACGACGATGGTATGTGTTGAAACGTCAACTGCCGGTGGAGGAGTTGGCAGAAGGAACAATGCAGCTACAGCGAGAGCGGTGACTGCAACCAAAGCGGCAATGAGGCGTCGACGATTCAAGCGATGGCAACTCGACTAGGGGCGGACAACGGAAGGTTTTTACGACACCGCCCTAAACAAAGCGAGCAACGTCTGAATTACGAGAAATTGTACCAAGGCCAAGGCCCGCTGCAAAAGAGCCAAGGTGTGCCCGAGGGGCCTCAGCGTAAAAACCATGTTGTACGCCCCGGAACCCACAGTTCAGTCGCCATCAAGCGTGGACGTAAAATAGTACAGGTGTGACCCGAGCGACCCGTCCATGTGGGCAATCAGATGCTCGAGTTCCATTGCATCCAATTCGTTCTGGATCATTTGTTGATCGAACGAATTGCGAAACCGTTTGGACGATTGGGCGTATCTGTGAAGCCGCCATGCATCGAAACCATCGTGGCGTCCATGCGGGCCGAAATCAAAGTCCACATCGAGTGTGCCAAACATTACGCGACAACCAATGCCGTGAAACGAATACGTGATGCTACGGTCAGAGTCGAGCACTCCGCGACCCGCAAGCGGTGGCCTATCGTCGGCGGGAAGGTCGATCGAGATTAGGTGCCGTTTCCACGCGCTAAGGATATTGCCGGTGACACCCAAGTTGGTACGAAAAAGCTCGCACGCCTCCGCGACGTGTGTCTGGTACGCTTCGATTAACGGTTGGATTGGCGATTCCATAACGCTAGGGGCGTACAACGGAAGGTTTTTACGACACCGCCCTAAACGAAGCGAACGATGCCTGAACTACTGGAAATTCTACCAGCAGTGGGCGGCTTGAACAAACGACAGCGGTGTGCCGAAGGCCTAGCGTAAAAACCATGTTAGGCGACCGGCGGCACTACAGTCCAGCGAACCTCAAGCTGTGAACCGTTGTTGTAGAATTCGGCATATGCGTTGACCAGATTGTCGGGGTCAATCTTGAGTAAGCGGTCAAGCATTGGTTGAAGTTCGTCGTGGCGTGGTCGGTCGATCGGCAACGCAGGATGCGTTTCGTTGCTCGTTTCGCCGCGCTGGTTAGCGGCTTGCCATCGCAACCAGATGGCCCAATCTTCGAGTGCGAGTTGGAACGCGTCATCGGTAATTGGCGATAGCTGGAAGATGTCGTTTGTGTCATCTGGTACGTCGCCAACGTCACCAAACGTTGACTCGTAGAAGTGGGGCGCGCCCTTGAAGTCTGCCACACCACGACGCGGGCCATCGTAGAAGTCGGTCATCGTGTGGACGGATTCAAAGTCTGCCATCGTGAAGATTAGGTCGCCTAACGGAAGGTTTTTACGACACCGCCCTGAACGAAGCGAACGATGCCTGAACTACGGAAATTGTACCAAGGCCAGCCCGCGTTGACAAAGTTGGAAGGTGTGCCGAAGGCCCCAGCGTAAAAACCATGTTAGCCGCCGGGCAGCTCGATAGAGTTCCGATCGCCGACAATTACTGACCGAATCTGATCGGCAATTTCGTCGAACTCGGCGTGAATCCAAAGGTCGCCGGTAGATGCGCCGCCACCCATACCGCCGCCGACTCCAGAGCCTGCGGGTTTGCGCTCGTAATAGATCGAGGCACCTTCATTTTCGTTGCATGACCACGCCTCCGAGTCTAGATCGAGCAACAGTTGGTGTAGCAATTCGGGAGAGCATCGAATCATGGATGCGGGCACGACCGCGTAAATCTGGCCTCCCCAATCGCCCTGAAGAATCGCAACGCCGTCGTCATGACGACGAGCATCGTCAAGCGTTCTGAGCGGCTGGAACGGTGTCCCATGTGCGTCGGACATCATGCGCCGAACAGGACTCTCATGTTCTGGGATGTCTGGCGAGTCCGAATCCATTTAATTTCGAGCGGCTAACGGAAGGTTTTTACGACACCGCCCTGAACGAAGCGAACGATGTCTGATCTACGAGAGATTGTACCAACGTCAACGGCCGTTGCCAAAGAGCGAAGGTGTGCCGAAGGCCTAGCGTAAAAACCATGTTGTCCGGCGATGAAGCGGCGTTAACGTATCCCACGGGATTCCAGCCATTCGTCGAAGAATGCACGTTGCTCGTCCACGGTCGCGGGGTCGATATCAACATCAGGATCGAAAACGCGAGCCTTACCAACCTCAGCGCTGCCGAGCGTCATGACGTACGCGACCAGTCCACGCCCCATGTCGCGACACATGCCGGATGGATAAACGTCACGCCGCGCGCCCTCGCAGAGTGGACGCCAACAGCGGCCCTCAAGTTTGCGTCGAAGTTTGCAGAACGAGTGGAAATAGTCGTTGCCATGGGCCGAGAATACGTCGTCGCCGAACATTAGGTGCAGCGTGAAAGAATCGTCGTGATCGTCTGCATAACGAAACGTGCCGCTCTCGCGGCGACCGTCATCGTGGAGCAATGTGACAGATACTTCAGGCAAGGGCTCGTCCGGACAACGGAAGGTTTTTACGACACCGCCCTAAACGAAGCGGACGATGTTTGAACTAACGCTAAATTGTACCAAGGCCAGCCCGCGTCGCCAAACATGGAAGGTGTGCCGCAGGCCTAGCGTAAAAACCATGTTGTGCGTCTCAAGCGTCGGGGAAACCGTAACTGCTGTTAAGGCGACGCAAGGCATTCCATTTGCCTTGGATTTCCTTGACCACTGGCGACAGCGTGGCGAGTGAGTGGTCCGAATCGTCGCCAAGTTGCGCGAGCAATTGGCTAACCATCGTGGTCGACCATGGAGTACCTACGATGAACTGAAACTGATCCGGCGTGAAGTCGGAATGCGCGGACCGAATCTCCAAGCGTTGAATTAGTGTCTCAATGTCATTCAGAGCGAAACCGATCGTTGTTGCAGCCTCGTGGGTAGCGAAATGGAACACTTCTTGAATGACGTCACGGTCACGGGATGCGTCGAGCCCCATCACAGTGTCTTCGTAACGCGATTCAACATCGGCGAGAGTATTGAGCGCTTCGCGCAGCAATTTGATTTCGGGCTTGAACACAGGAAAGTCTGAGACGCACAACATCTAGTTTATGCGACATGAGTCGCTGGGAAAGATGAAAGGATAGAGGAAGATCTGGCGTAAGTCAATTGTTGCATTGCACTTAGCTTCACAGGGACCTGCTAGTTTCGTTTCGCTGTTTCTGGCGACTTTACGTCGAGTAATGCTGAGCGTACAACGCGCGGCGGCGGATTTGATACTGTTAGGCACGCAGCAAAAGAAAAATTGACAATGCGATTTCGCTATGGAGTTGCCACATGACAAGGGACAATCCCATTCACCGGTACGTGGATGGAAGCCAGTATCGGCCAGCTAAAGGGCAGGGAGCGCGATCGGCTCAGGTAGTCGATAGTCGCGATTTTCAAAGTCAGATGGCCGTGGTCGATCTGCTACGAAACGACGTGGATGCAGCACGTTTCTTAGAAATAATTCGCAGAGAGATGAAGATACGTTTTTATGCCAAGAACACGAATAAAACCTATCTGCATGCTGTCTCGTCATTTTTACGATTTACCGGTTTGTCACCTGGTGATGTTTGTCGCGAGCATGTCAGAGAATACCTGGAATACCTGGTTGAAAGCAACGATGGAGCAGAATCTGTATCGGTGCATTTAAGCGCTATCCGTACCGTATTTGACAAAATGTGCTTTCGTGATTTGACCTTGGGGCTGGTGACCCCAAGAAAAGCAAAGAAGATGCCTTTTGTGCTGAATCAAGAGGAAGTGCGACGTCTGCTTCAGGCTGCAATTTCGCATCGTGATACACTTTTGATCGGCTTGATGTACGCTACTGGGATGCGCGTCAGTGAAGTTTGCCGGGTTTGTGTTGAACAAATCGACTTCGAGCGCAACTTGATTTTCATCGCTTGTGGGAAAGGAAACAAAGATCGCCAGGTAATGCTACCTGAGTCTTTGCGTTTACTTTTAAAGAGAGTATCCGAGAAAAGCGGTGGGCGAGGGCTCCTCTTTCCTAGCGCTGCTCCGAGGAAGGTAACGGGCCAGGTGGAACAAAGGCATATTTGTTCTAGGACAGTTCAACGAGTAGTCTCAAGCACCGCGCAGTTAGCAGGAATCGAAAAACGGGTGACTCCTCACGTCTTGCGGCATAGCTTCGCGACGC
Source organism: Planctomycetota bacterium (assembly GCA_039030255.1). GTDB lineage: Bacteria > Planctomycetota > Planctomycetia > Pirellulales > Pirellulaceae > Aureliella. The sequence goes on from JBCCEO010000147.1 coordinate 4,837, forward strand.
ACAGCTTTGAAAGTGGCTGCGACATCCGTCGCATACAAAAAGTCCTAGGACACACCCATTTGCAAACCACGACGATCTATGTTCGTGCAGCTTGCCCAGCGTCGACAATTAGGGTTCCAAGCCCTTTAGATCGGTTGAACTTCAGTCCAATGGACCAAAATCTGAGTCCAAGGACCACTTTGGCTAGTCCTGGGGACGACGCAGTTGGTTCTCTCCGAATACGTATGGATTCTCTAACCCGCGATCCAGGTGGAAAATTGGTTGATGGACAATTGAGCGTAGTGATTTCGGCAGAGCGGAGAATAGTCACACTCAACGGAATCTCCGTGAAGAGATCTGGTTTAGGCGACTGGATTCAGTTGAGTTTTCCTCCGGTCGAAGATTTTGAATCCAAGTTGCAATGCTTCAGTGCATCGGTTCAAGAGAGAATCAAGAAGCCAAGGTTCTTAGGCAAGTTGCAATACGCAGTTTCAAAACGAATTCATGAATTAGAGGCAGCGGAGATTCCGCCCGGAACATTATCGCTGGCAGGCGCTGGCTGATTTTGATGCGGTCATCGCATGGCTGCGAGAACGCACACGGCGGTGTCAATTTTTTTCGATTGCCCTGGGACCAGCTACGCAGAAGGGGGAGTGAGTAGCCAGGCGTATACTGTCAGCTCTGCAATATGCGGTTGTAAACTTTTGCGACGCGTTGGGCCATGACAATCTCGCTGAAGTTCTCACGGTGCCTTCCAAGCGCATTAGCGGACAGCTCGCACCATTTTTCACGACTCTGCATCAGCTGCAACATTTGCTCGGCCAAACTTTCGGGATCTCCTGGCTCGGCCAGCAAGCCTTCGGAATTGTGGCGGATGATCTCAGGTGTTCCTTCAACTTGTGTTGCAATGACCGGCACGCCCGCAGAAATCGCTTCTAGTACAACCATCGGCATTCCTTCGCCGAAGAGACTGGGGAGGACCAAAGCATCCAAGTCTCGGACTTTGCTGGGAATGTCCTTGCAGAATCCCGAACGAACCACGCAATCGTGCAAATCTAGATCGTGTTCCAATGCAAGTATTTGCTCTTCGTATTCATTCGTCTCAAAACCACCGATTAGATCGAGTTCAACATTGGGGTCGGATTGCCGAACTAAATTTAGAGCTTGCAAGGCTACTTCGACTCCCTTCCGTGGTCGCATCAATGCAATCAAGCCAAAGCGCCAGGCTGTGTCTAAAAGTCGGCTTTGCGGATCGATTGGTTTGAGTGCTGGTACACCGTTAGGAACGACCGCGATACCACTTCGTTGCCATCCTTGACGTAGCATTTCACGCCGCAAACTACGGCTTACGGTGATCATCATTTTGCAGCTGCGAAGCGAGAATGACTCAACCCAGTTATTGATTCTGTTCGACCAGCCCGACGTGCAGTCTCGTACTGTAGGGCTGTGTACATGATAAATCCATGGGATTCCTGTGCGATAGGAGACTTGTGCCGTGATCATCGCGGATCTTGGCGTGTGTGCATGCAGAAGCTGAAATTCTTCCGACTTGGCCAACTTGGCAATGTCCCCGACGACTCCGAGATCCAAACGGTTGTTCATTGTAAAATCGTGAACCAATTCGGGGGCTAGGCCGCTTAGTTCGCGAAATTTCCCGTCCTTCAGACAAGCAAAACTGGCGTCGTACCCAAATTCAGGCAGGCAGGCTCCAAGATGCTGCTGAACTCGCTCGGAGCCAGCAAAATGTTCCCCGTTAATAATGTGTAATACCCTCGCATTTTTACTCGACGGGCTTGAAGGCGAGGACACGAAGACCTCAGCCGAGGATTCTGTTGCTAAAGGCAAATTCTGTATCACGAGTCTCTCTCCAATTCAAAACTGCATCATGCAAAGTCAGTCCGCACAGTTTCGCACTGAAACAGCATCAGCAGTTTAACTCTATTACTCATGCGTACTTCACCCCTGTAACAAGAAACGACCGTCCAAGGAAACTTGGGCAGTCGTTCAAGCGGAGTATTACTTGTATCGATCCTGGCGTCTGTGCGAAGCAGAAGCTGGCAGAATCCCCGGGAAATCAGAAGTCGATAGAGCTGCGATCGAACCCCGATTCTTCTTCTGAACCAAAACCGAAGAAGGCATCCCAAAATTCCGATTCATCTTCGGCAGTAGAACTTTCTGGGTACTCAGGATCGGCAACGACCCGCAAAACCTGCTTCTGCTCCTGGCCGTCTACTTCGAGCGTCACCAGGTACTCCCCCGTTCCGACGCCACGTCCTCTTCCACCTGCAGAACCCCTTAGATCCCAGCTTTCAACGTGAAGTCCTGCCCCGACACTGACATCACGTCGAAGCAACTCGTCGCCGATCAATGTAGAAATGATCATACGAGCAGACCTCGCATTCCTGCCTAACGAGTAGTAGATCTTGGCATCTGCGTCCGGATTCTCGCCGACGAACTGTCGGGTTCCAGAACTGCCCCGACTAGCCATCGACCGCCATCGAATCACTGTGTTGGGTTTATACAAGGTGGCTTCGTCTGTGAGACTCTCTTTGGACAACTGACGCAGCCCTGTCACGTCCAGTACCCACAAACTACGACCGTGCGTGCCAGCGACGATCTCGCCACGAGTTGGATGCTGGGCGATTTCATGCACCGCAACTGTGGGCAGATTGCTGTTTAACTTGGTCCAACTTTCACCACGGTCAATGGAAACCCAAATTGAAAATTCGCAACCCAAGTAGAGCACATCTGGGTTTTCGATATCCTCTCGCAGAACTCTTGTCGAGCCGGCCGAGGATGGGAGGTTCGATCGAATCGATTTCCAGGACTTGCCGAAATTCTCGGTAACTAACAAGTAGGGCTCGTCGTCATTGCTGCGGTGTCCGTCGAAAGTTACGTAGCATCTGCTGTCAGAGAATCGCGAAGCAGTTAACGAACTGACCCATCGAGGATCGGGAACCAGTTCGTACAGGGGTTGGGTGGTGTCTTCGACTTCTTCTTCAGTCTCATCCGTTCCTGTTGCATCACCAACACGTTCCGCTTCAAAATTGATCGAAAAAGAACTACCATTTATCTCAATCACACCGGTCAAAGATCCATCTGAGAGATTGGCTTTGAATTCAAGCGAAGCTTGTTGCGATTCTGCGGCGAATGAAATATCACCTGTCTTGGGATCATACTCACCGTCTTCTATTTCGCCTTCGCTGCGAGAAGTTTCGTAGCTTCCCTTGAGTTTATTGTCAGGCTGCAAACGCAGAACAAAAGTGAGCCCGCTGTCAGGAGGAACTTGGTTGCCAGTAAATTGACCTTTGTAAGTCCCACTCACTTTATCCTCAGCAGGTTTGTCTGCTGCAGTTTCTTCATCACTCTCTTCTTTTGATTCTCCAGCCTCCTCCGATTCTTGCTTGACTGGCATGTCATCCTGATCTGCCGCTTGCTCTGTTCCTTCTTCGTCTCTGCCAGTTCCATCTTCGTCGCTCCCAGTTCCATCTTCCTTTTGCTCCTGTTTCTCATCCTTGCTGGCGACGTCAATCTTTTCATCTGAAGCAGGCTCATCGCTAGGATTCTGATTGGCCTCCCTCCCCGATGTATCTCTAGGTTTCTCTGACTCGGCAGGATCATTTTCAGTTTCCTGGCTGGTCTTTGGCCTTGATGGTTTTTCTTCTGCTTTGCCCTCAGCTTGCTCTTCAGTACTTGCCCCCGGCATTTCATCTTGAGTCAAAAAACCGTCCGAGTCCGTATCGTAGCGAGAGACCATCGGACGCATTTGCTGTGGCAAATCGTCCAACTTGATCACTCCGTCGTTGTCAGAATCGAATCGACCAAGGAACTGCATCATCCGTTCAGGACTCATGCCACCCGGCCCACGTCCACCACCGGAACGACCTCCTCCGGGACGGCCACCTGGGCGACCACCCGGTCCTCCTTGCCTGCCTTGCCCGCGACCAAAACCTCCTGCCGCACCACGACCTTCGCTAGGGCCGCGACCTGTCGCTGCATTCGCACTCTGAGATTCAGGAGCTTTAGCGATGGATTCTGCGTCGCGCAAGTTGTACCAAGTCTCGCCATCGTCTCTTGTCATCCACAAAGCACCGTCTGTCGAGCCAGCGTAGACCACTCCAGCAACCCGAGGCGATTCGGTGATTGCACTGCCTGCTCCGTCATCGGTCAACGTAAACTTGGGTGAAATCACTTGCGTCCGATCGCCTTTGCTGACAGATTTGAAAACATGATTGCCAGCACTGTAGTGAATCGAAGCGTTATGAGGAGACAAAATAAATGGCGTCTTCCAGTTGAATTTGTACTGCGTACCACGGGGCGGTCGAGGTCGAATACTGCCGCGAGCTCCAGTTTCTAAATTGATACGACCCATCGCGCCGTTTTGGCTTTCGAAGTAGATCAGATTTGGATCGTTTGGGTCGACTAGGCAAACGAATCCATCGCCACCGCCAACTCGGAACCAATCCGAGTTCATCGGGCCGCTCGTATCGCGAACTCGCGTCGGTCCTCCCCAAGAACCATTGTCCTGAAGCCCACCGTAGGCGTTGTAATCCTCATCCGATGATAGCCCAACATGATAGAACTGACCGATGGCCACGTGATTATGGTGATCCCAATTCTCCATTCGATCGTAGGTAACATAGATTCCACCATCGTTTCCTAGGATCATATGCCGTCCGTCGTTCGGGTCGACCCACAAAGCGTGGTGATCGACGTGCACCTCTCCGCTGGCTCCGTCGTCGGTGAATTCAGCGCCACCATCTTTCGACTTGTACAAAGACGTTCCTAAAACATACAAATACTTGCTATCGGAGGGGTCGACTCGGATTTGGCTGTAGTACATCGGGCGTGGATTTACCGAGTTGATTCGCTTCCAGCTCTCCCCTCCGTCCTTCGACTGGTACACTCCACCATACTCACCGTCGTCTTTTCCCTGCTGTCCTTGTACGTTGGGAATTTGACCGCCCAGCCTGGTACCAAATAGACTCGAATTTCCGCCGCCGCGAGTCCGAGAGCCTCCTTGGTTGGGTCGTGAGCCGTATGTCAGCTCAAGCATGATGTTTTCACCATCACGTCGCACTTCCCATTGAGATTTGTCCCCTGATTTCTTCGAACGTATTGCTTTTTGAAGATCCTGAAAACTAAGGATGCGACCGCCGTCAGCCTGGATGACGATGTCTCCGGTTTTCAAACCTGCTTTTGAAGCCGCTGTGTTGCGCGATACTTGCAATATTTTGGCACCAACATCTGCATCTTCCGCGTTGAATCCAACATAAGGAAAATCCTTTGGCGTCTGGCCAATCTTGTCAGACTCGACAACCGCGTAAACCCATCTTGGATTCTTGCGATAAATGGTTAGACCGATGCGGCCAATCTTGCCGCTTGGCAGGCCTTTGGTGACCTTGGCAAAGTTCTTGCCGCCATCGGTCGTGCGATATATTCCTGCACCTTCGCCATATTTAACTTCAGGATCATTGCCATCGAAGCCATCTCGCTTCCGCTCGTAAGCCGCCACCAACAAAGTTTCCGGATCCTTCGGATTCATCTGCACGTCGACGATTCCAGTCTTGTCATCGATATAAAGAATCTTCTTCCAGCTCTTTCCGCCGTCGGAGGTCTTATACAAACCGCGCTCTTTGTTGGGGCCCCACAAGCGTCCTAGTGCACCAACGTAGACAATGTCTGGATTGGTCGGATGAATCGCTATGCGTCCTGTTTGGAAGATCTTTTTCAAGCCCATATTCGTCCAAGTCGCGCCGCCATCGGTCGACTTGTAGACTCCATCGCCCCAAGAAGAACTGTTGCGCGGATTGGATTCACCGGTACCGACCCACAGAATGTCAGGATTTGACTGGCTAACTTGTACGTCGCCGATCGACACTGTCGCCTCTTGATCAAACTGGTGCTCGAAAGTTATCCCGTTATTGGTTGTCTTTAGCAAACCGCCGGAAGCAGTTGCCGCCCACCAGCGATTCGAATCCTCTTCGTAGACAGCCAACGAAGTGATGCGACCGCCCATGTTTGCTGGCCCAATGCTTCGCCATTGAAAACTCCGTACTGCATTGTCAGGCAAAGCACCGCGCGGCTGTCTTTCGCCAGATCGTTGTGCCACAAGTTGGGATGCAGCCCCACACACGAGTAAGAAAACAAGAATCGAAAAATTTCTGAAGCCCGAAGAGCTCATGTTGTGGATCCAATGAGGGAGTACTAAACCAGACGAACTAGGCAGTTGCCGACCGAGGAATGTCCCGCAGATTGAAGTATCTGCAAGTGTCGAATCTAGTCAGGCTTGTAGTTGCCCGCAATCAGCCGTCCATATTAACGCGCGAGAATTGCCCGATTTGGATGCATCCTGAAGGATTATTAACCTCGCGAGCGGGGGACTCGCCGAACAAACGCAAAGTCTCGCTAAATAAACGAAGCCACCGATGATCAGTTTGCCCCGTAAGAATGGGCTTGTGCCTGGCGATTATCGTCACCCAAAACTCTTGCTACTTCACGGTTTCTTGAAAGTCTTCCATCGCTGGAATCTCACCGCGATTTAACTTCTGCGTTATGAAGCTGCGAAGTTGCGAGCTATCGCATGGGATGTAGGCACTGTTTGTCGAACCGTCATGATTGAAGAAGACGACGTTATGATTCATCGGTGCTTGGAACAGTTCGCCGTCCAAATACACGCGATCTTGGTTGATTACTAGGTCTCGTGCTGGCGAGTTGGAGCGGTTGCTAAAATTGTCAACGAGTTGCACCTCGACAAAGAACTGCTCTGTTGTTTGCCATGGATAACTGGTGGTGAGAATTATGTACTTCGCACTTATTCCGTTATTAATCGAGGCCCCACGCGTATGGCCATAAGACAGAGGCCTTGAGCGTACATCGTAGACGCAAGTACTCAAAGCTACGGCAAAGACCGTGGTCCACATAAAGACGCCGGCGAGTCCAAATTGACGGCCGTCCCAGGACCTTTCAAGTTCGCCGTAGCCGAGCAGCTCATGATACTCGTCCGACCTTAGCTTCCGCTGGGCCCACCGAGCAAAGGCAAGATCGGCAAGAAAGAAGGCCAAAGCAGACAGAACGACTGTCAAAGGTGACGAGCCCATGGCGACTTGCACCTCTGCGGCAAGACGACCGCCACTGACAAGAACAAGTCCGACAAATAGTAGGACCAATAACCCAAGGATATTTAAGCCGAAGATTACTTGATAGAAATTGATCGACTTCCATCGCGCACCCGGCCTCATCCAGTAAAGCTTCCAACCAACATAGAATCCCCAAAGCCCGAAAAGCCCCGCGAGATTGATACTTCCTCGCCACAAACTGAGCAATGCCGTCACAACGCATGCCACACCAAAAGCCAGCAGACGTCCAGAAATGAAGTAGAACGAGATTGGGATTGGTTTAGAAACTACGCATTCTCCAAATCTTGATTTGATCATCCCCCAAACCGACGCGTCTGAGAAATGTCATTTGCAATTGAATTATACCGGAGAATACTTCCATCAGAAAAATCCACTCCAGTTAGCTTAGCGGATTTGCGCTAACCAGATGGATCCCAAGAACACGACGCCCGTCAAAAAAGAAAAGACACATAGAAACAACCCGAATCGTTTACGGGCCCTTGGTCTCCTATGTTTTGCGATCCACAATTCGACATTCAGAATCAGGGTGACCAATATTGCTGCAATAAGGTACCAGTACTGAACGCAAAAATCCGCGGCTTGTATCGCAAGGACTGTTGGGCCCGGTAGGGTGATGCCTCGGTTGTAATAGTCATTCTTGGTTTCTGGCATCACGAAAACCATCGTATAGCCAACCACCGCGATGACCGCCAGCAGCAGCAACAAACCAGCACTCAACATAAATAGTCCGCGATGATCGCCTCCGCGACTGATTTCTTCTTCGTCTTTCACCACACTCGGTGGTGCGTAAGGATCTTCAATTTCCATAGCTTGACCCACGACTCGAAATTTAGTCTGGTGCACAGACTATGCCAAATTCTGTGCACAGTCCTAGGCTTTGTCTCAAAACTAGTACCGGAAGTCGTCAAGACGTCGTCAAGACTTTCGGTGCTCTGCAAATACCGAAACTCTTGACGAGTTCCGCTACTCAAAAC
>JBCCEO010000148.1:0-12891 GCA_039030255.1 Planctomycetota bacterium
CCGCGTTGCCTTTGTTGATCCCACAGTCAATGCAAAAACGAGATCGGTCCGTGTTCGCGTGGAGATACTCAACCTCGACGGACAACTGCGCCCAGGAGATTATGCGAGTGCCCGTATTTCGATTTCTGCGATTCCGGCCGATGAAGTCTACGATCCAGCTTTGGCTGGGAAATATATCAGCCCGATGCATCCTAAAGTGATCCGTGACGGTCCAGGTCCTTGCCCGATCTGCGATATGGACCTCATTCCGACGACCGAACTAGGCTACTCAGAAAACCCATTGCCCGAGCAACGCGTCATCACTATCCCAAGAGATGCCGTACTGATTGCCGGGCAAAACAGTGTTGTTTATGTTGAGTCCGAGCCTGGTAGGTTCGAAACGCGGCGGATCGTAATTGCTGCTTTAACGAACGAATACGCTGTCGTGGCTGAGGGGCTTCGAGAAGGAGAGGTCGTTGCCACGCAGGGCAATTTCTTATTGGATTCACAATCGCAACTTGTCGGAAACCCATCTCTACTTGATCCGACGAAAGCCGTGCGTTTCGCACCTGGCCCCTTGCAGCTAGAGCCAATCCAAGATCCGCACTTATTGGAAGGTGATTCCGCTGTCCTTTTCGACGCCGCCTATCAAACCTACTTCTCCATCCAGGTCACACTTGCCGCCGATGAAAGAGTCTCGCCAAGTCAGGCAGACGCATTGGTCAATCGCTTGAACCTGCTATTAAACGATGGTTCTATTCCAGATGCAAACCAGCGAAATCTCTTGATCGCCCGTGATGCGGCGGCGAAATTAGTTGGTTCTATCGAGCAATCTCGCCGTGCGTTTCGTAAGCTAAGCCACGCGATGATTCGCGCTATCTATCAGGTCCGAGGCAAAAAGACACAAACGGAATTGATGCACTACTTTTGCTCGATGGTTCCAGGCGGAGGCGGAGATTGGCTGCAGCCAGGAACAGAACTTCGCAATCCATATTGGGGTGCTGAGATGCTTGAATGTGGCGAGCTCGTAGTCGACCTTGCGCTCGAAAAAATTCCAGCCAGTACTTCTGTTTCGGGCGATTCGCAAGATTAATCCTCGAAAAGACCGTTAAACCCAAAAATCGACTTACCTTACCCACTGATCAAATGCTCGCACGCGTTGTTCAATTCTGCACCAAGGAACCTTGGCTGGTAATCCTGCTTTGCATCGTCCTTACGGTGTTTGGTTGGTTCAGCTTTCGCGCCGTGCCAATTGATGCAATTCCCAATGTGGGCGAAAACCAAGTCATCGTGCTGACACCTTGGCCAGGCCGATCCCCGAAGGATATCGAGGATCAGATTACGTATCCGCTGAGTGCCTCATTCTTGGCTGTCCCCGGTGCAGAGAGCGTGCGTGGCAAGAGTTTGTTTGGATACAGCTTTGTTCAAATCACGTTCAACGATAGCGTCAATTTTTATTGGGCGCGCAGCCGAGTGATTGAACAGCTGCAGGTTGCTGCCGCAGAGCTACCTGAGGGAGTCCGCCCGGAACTTGGCCCGGATGCGACGGCACTGGGACAGGTTCTTTACTATGTGCTAGAGCCACCTGCGAAAGGTATGTCACTGGCCGACCTACGTAGCTTGCAAGATTTCGTGATCAAATTTGAACTCCAAGCGGTCCGCGGCGTTAGTGAAGTTGCCTCCATCGGGGGCTACGTCCGTCAGTATCAGATTGAAGTGGATCCCAATAAACTCCGCTACTTCGAATTGCCGCTTGAGAAAGTTGTGCAAGCGGTGAAGGGCTCCAATATGGACGTGGGAGCAAAGACTTTAGAATCGAACGGCATGGAATTCATCCTGCGGGGCAAAGGGTTTTTAGGTTCCGATGGCGATACGTCCCAAGCTTTGTTGGATCTCGAAGAAACCGTTGTACTGCAACGCGATGGTGTGCCGATTCGAATACGCGACGTGGCAACCGTCCAGCTTGGTCCAGATTTCCGTCGAGGTGCTTTGGACTACAACGGGACAGAGGCCGTAGGTGGAGTCGTGGTGATGCGGCACGGTGAAAACCCGCGCGACGTCATCGAGCGGGTGAAAGAAAGAATCACTGAAATCGAACCGGCCTTGGATGGTGTAAGCATCAAAGCGGTATACGATCGGACGGGCTTGATCGATGAAACGATGGGCACCCTTTCGCGAGCGTTGTTAGAAGAAATCTTCATTACTTCCATCGTGATATTGCTGTTCCTCCTGCATCTTCGAAGTAGTTTCATTGTAGCAGCATGTCTCCCAGTCGCCGTGCTTCTCTCCTTCATTGCAATGCGTATCGTCGGTGTTGAAGCCAATATTATGTCGCTTGCCGGGATTGCAATTGCCATCGGCACAATGGTCGACATGGGCATCATTGTGTCGGAAAACATTTTCCAGAAAATTGCGCAATTGCCCAACGCGCAAGATAGGACATCGAATGCCAAAGCAATTCAAAAGTGTGTTGAGAATTCTGCTCGTGAAGTAACGCCTGCAGTTGTGACCGCTGTTCTTACGACGATCGTTTCATTTCTGCCCGTATTTTTTCTGACCGGGCGAGACTATCGCTTGTTTGCACCCTTGGCATTCACCAAGACTTTTGCAATCGTCGCAGCATTGATTACTGCGGTGACGCTCGTACCAGCGTTTAGCCGAATCCTGCTTCGCAACTCAAACTGGAATAAGCCAACCTCAGCGAGCGCTGCACTCTTCGCTGGGATACTATTCTTAGCGCTTGCGCACTTCTTTTGGAGTCCACGCATAGCAGAGTGGCTTGGGACCAGTCCTATTTGGGTAACCCTAGTCTCCTGCGGTTGCGGAATTTTAGTAGGCTGGCAACTTGCGCGCGAACGGGTTCGACCGATTGACGAGATACCGACGAGCCGTTTTGTAAAATGGTTGTATGCGGCTAGATTGCGATTCGCATTGCAGCATAAACTGATTGCACTCGCCGTGCCAGCGTTGTTGATTTTTTGTGGTTTGGTGGCTTGGCGCGGTTTGTCTGAGGTGATGAAGCCGGTCGAGCGTGTCGCAAAACTGGTTCGTACAGACCTCAACGATTTCCCAGGGTACGTGGCGGCCAAGCACACTTTCCGTAGATTGCCGACTGACGATTGGATTGCGTTGGATGAAGGTAGTTGGTTTTACATGCCAACGTTTTACCCGGCGGTTAGCTTCAGTCAGGCTATGCAAATTCTTCAAACGCAAGATGTACTGATGGGTGAAATTCCTGAAGTCCAGGATGTGTTAGGGAAGATTGGGCGCGTTGAATCCGCCTTGGATCCTGCACCCGCTTCGATGGTAGAGACCTATATCATGCTCAAGCCCCGTGACCAGTGGCGGCCTGGGGTAACCTCGAAACAAATTTGGGAGGAGATCAATCGTGTTGCGACATTGCCGGGTGTGACTCCGGCTTCGGCACTACAGCCTATCGAGGGCCGCGTTATCATGCTTCAGTCGGGGATCAAAGCACCGATGGCCATTCGTATCTATGGCGATGACTTGCAGAAGCTTTCGGAAGCGGCGCAAGCCGTTTCGACGGAACTCAAGAATTCGCCTTTTGTCAATCCAGCCAGTGTCAATCCTGATATCGTGCTTGGCAAGCCTTACGTCGAGTTTTCGGTGGATCGGCAGACTTCAGCTCGCTATGGCATGAGTGCTGTGCAGGTGACAGCCGTGATTGAAACGGCACTCGGAGGCATGAACTTAATATCAACTGTTGAAGGCCGAGAACGCTATCCGGTTCGCTTGCGTTACCGTCGCGATTTGCGCGAACGGATCGATCAGCTTGCTCAGCTCCCGGTCGTGACTGCTTCCGGCGCTGTAGTGCCATTGCAAGAATTGGCATCGCTGGAAACGACATGGGGCCCAGGTGCCATCAGCAGCGAGAATGCTCGTCTCGTCGCACATGTGGCGTTTTCAACAAGCGGTATTGCTGGTGACTTGGAGTCGGTGGAGGCGATCGAGCGCGGCTTACGCAATTCCCAGGCTCTACCAGTTTATGACCCAAATCGACTCGACATTCCGGCGGGCTATTCTATCGAGGCGGTCGGAAGCTTCCGCAATCAAATTGAAGCGAACCTGCGACTCTTGTGGATCATGCCCTTAGTCGCTTTGATTAACTTCTTTCTAATTTACCTACAGTTCCGAAGTGTACCAATCGCTCTAGCCGTCTTTAGTGGAATTCCAGTAGCCTTCGCCGGTGGGATGCTGGTGATCGCGGTCATGGGAGTCGAGCTGAATACAGCCGTTTGGGTTGGATTCATTGCTTTGTTTGGTATTGCGATCGATGATGGTGTGCTCATGGCCACATACATCCAGCAACGGCTGAAGAGCAGCAGCCTTCAGTCGGTGCATGAGATCCGGGAGACCATTTTCCAAGGAGGGCTACAACGAATTCGTCCTTGCGTGATGACAACCGTCACCACACTGGTTGCCTTGTTGCCGGTGCTGCTAGCCGATGGTCGCGGTGCTGATGTAGCGCGAGCAATGGCCTTGCCAGTATTCGGCGGGATGTTGGTAGAGCCTTTAACCTCCTTTATTGTGCCGACCATGATATCAGCCTATTTGGAAGCAAAAACTGCCATGGGTTCAAGTACGCAAGCTGACAGTGATACGCAGCATCCAACTCAAAAAACCATTTCCGAAACCGAAGGAGTTGGCTAATGGCAAAGTTAGTAGAAAGAGCCTCGATGATTCCATCTCGCGCAATTCTAAATTGGCTCGGCCAATTCCTGTTCGCTTCGTCATTCGCGAGCCTTGCGGCGTTGAGCGAGGCCCAAGAGCGTTCCAATCTTCAATCCGATTCGGCGACAAAGATAGAAGTTGCCAGCTTCCCCGAAACAACCTTTGAACACTCTTTTGAAGACGCGAAGTTGCAAATACGTTTGTCGGTCGTAGATCTTCGAGTGCAGATACTAAACTCGTCAGGGCAATTTGATACACTTGAGGGCGTGAGAGGCATTGCCACCTTGCAAATTCAGGGAAATCCAATTCATGGAGATCCGAAGCGCTATCGCTTTGATTTGCTTCCTGATGGAAAAGGACGAGTCAGCGCTCGGAGCGACTTCACACGTTTGCGAGACAAACAAATCCAGCTTGCCATTGAGCTGTACGGTGTGGAGAAAACGCTACGAAAGAAAAAGTTTCGCTTTGATAAGAGGCTGACGATTACACCTAGTGACGCCCGTGAGCGTGTGCTGGCCACGATTGCAAGCGAGCAGGAGTCTACAATGCTAGCGGCCACAAGACAGAAGGCTGGTGAGAGTCCAAAGATGGAAGCGGGCGACGAGCTAATGATCAGTTTGCAAAAGACTTGTCCTGTTACGGGCAAAGCCTTAGGAGCGATGGGCAAGCCGCCGAAGGTCGTCGTAGATGGAAAGCCATTCTTTGTATGCTGTGCTCCATGTATCCAACAGCTAGAAGCCAAAAAGTCTGAATACTTACCAAAATACTACGAGGCCAAAGGGAAGGAGATAAGAACGGGTGTATTCGAAGCTACGCTCGCCGATGCCGAAGCAATTCTGGCACAGGGAAAGTGCCCCGTGATGAAAAAGAAGCTCGGCGGGATGGGAACGCCGCAAAAGGTTAAAGTGAAAGATAAGGCCGTCTATATTTGCTGCCTTGGATGCGCAAGAAGATTGCGATCCGATCCCGACAAGTACCTCGCCTTTATTGACCAGCAGGGTGTGACTCCGCCCGAGTTCAAGTAGAAAAAACTTAAGCGCGGTCTGACTCGGTAGGAAGCAGAGTTGGGAGCTCACGTCGCGAAGTAATCGTCTTACTCTATGTCCAAGTCTTCAACTTGAGGCAAGTCTTCGACGGAAGTCATCCCGGTGAGCTCGACCAACTTCTGGGTGGGATAATAATGCGGAACTTTCTTTTTCATTCCTTCCGGCACCTCGCGACGCATTTCAATCAAGGATCGGCGGACGAGTTGATTTAGGACTCCACCGCTTGGCTGGCCGCGCTGCTCCTCCAACTTGTCGCGCGAAATACCCGGTTGGTAAGCAACAAGGGCTAAACAATCGATGGCAGATTGATTGAGCGAAATTTCCCGAGTTGGACCATAAAAACTTTCTCGCACGTTTTCGAGCTGCGGACGCAGCTCCATTCGGAAACCGTCGGGTTGCTCGTCGATATGCATGGCTCGTTGCGAATGAGCATAAATATCATTCAGCTCACGGATGTGCTGCAGCACTTCTTCTTCCGTTACCCCTCGCATCAGCTTAGCTAGCTCTGGAGCGCGAATGCCGGATCCATCGGGGCGACCCACAAATAATACAGACTCGATGATCGATCTTGGACTAGTTAGAACTTCCAGTGCGGATTCTTCGCCAGCGATAGGTGCCTGTTCCGAACCTTCCGCATCGATTGGATTGAGTTCTTCATCTGGTTCCGACGCATTCTGTGAGATTACATCGGCGTAGGACTGGCTGATTTCCTCTAGGGAAACACCCTCCGCTTCATCGTCGTCGTTGGATGTGTCGCCGGCCTGCAACTGTGAGAACAAGTCAAGCTCTTCAGCTTCTTCGCCCGGTTCGTTCTCTTGGTTGGATTCGTCCATGTTCCATCCCGTTTCCACCGAGCGAATTAATGTGCCCAGTTTGCAATGCGAATTTCCAGCTTACGATTCTCCGGCGGTCATAGCCTGCGAGGAATCATTTTCTGGCGGCGTATTTTCTGCTTGCGTTTCCGCTCCTTCTGCTTCCGCAGGCGAGTCAGCCGTACTCTCAGCGTCCGTGGCCACAGCGGAGTCCGTTGCTTCGTCAACTAAAGCGTCGTCAGTATCTTCGTCTTGATGCAAGATTCGGTCCAGGATTCCATTGACGAATTGCCCCGACTGTTGGTTGCCATATCGTTTGGCGAGTTCCACAGCTTCATTGATTACGACACGCCCGGGTGTATCGGTGTGCAGGATTTCGAACGCCCCTAGCCGAAGGATATTTCGATCGATGGCTGCCATTCGTCTCAAGGACCAGTTCTTGGCTTTGGCAGAGAGGGCTTTGTCGATTTCCCAGCGATTCTTGATCACGCTCTTCCAAAGCTCTTTGGCAAATTCGATCAACGGCCGATTGCCCAACAATCGTGCTGCCAAGAACCTTTCGGCAACGGAAACATCTTGTTCAGGATTAAGATCATCTTCATAAAGAAGCTGCAAAACTATTTCGCGCGCGCGTCGACGTGTAGGCATTTATCGAAGTTAAAAGTAGCTGAAATAAAGAGTGAAAACCGAATCGGACAAGCCTTTATTTCTAACAGGAGTCTGGCCCGACGCGAAGTGCAAATCACGCAGGATTGCCCTAAACCGAAAGCTCTTCAAGGCCTTGTGAGCATGGCGCCTGCGACTGCAAAGAATGATAGTCCGAGATTGCGGCAAGTCTACCATGCGGACTTCAGCTCTTATGCAAGGCAAATCGAATTCTCAACTTACGTAAAATCAGTCGCAGCGCGCTAGCGTCGGTTTCCTGCTAACAACCGTGGGTAGTGGCATGCGGCTAATGAGATGCGGCGCCCAATTTTGAACTTAGATTTGTCTCGATCTTCGTGGCTGTCTTTACCCTACCATTGGCGATTCTTGTATCATGAGCCCAGGTTTTTGTTTAACGGTGTTTAACGGCTAGCCACAGGCGTCTTCTTCTTACAGATCCGCTCTGAAGCCACGCAACTTTGATCCCGCTGCTATTCTGATGTTCCTCTCCAATCCTCCGCGATTCGTCCTGCCCAGCGTTTTCAAGCCGTTCTTGCGCCCTGCTCCGCTGGCGTCCTTCGTTTTACTTGTGTTTCTCCTGTGCCTATTGAATGCACGCATTGCAGCGCAGGAAACGGATTCGACGGAGCGGCCCAACGTTTTGTTCATTGCCGTGGATGACCTCAATGACTGGATTCGTTGCATGGGTGGCCGTGCAGGTGTCAGCACTCCGCATCTCGATCGACTGGCGGCCTGCGGTGTCTTATTTACGAACGCGCACTGCGCCGCGCCTTCCTGCAATCCTTCACGCGTGGCGGTCATGACTGGAGTCGCTCCTCACCATTCGGGGATCTACAACAATTCGCAAGATTGGCGAATGTCCGGGCGGCTGTCGGACGCGAGCACCATTCCTGAGCACTTTCGGCAGGCTGGATATCGCGCGATCGGAGGCGGAAAAATCTTCCATGCGCTGTCATGGATCAAGGATGGGTACGGTCAGCAGCAAAACGATCCAAAAATTTGGGATGACTATTTTCCTTCCGCAACCGATCCGATGCCACCTGCACTTTGGCCCAAAGGAGCGAATGCAAAAACCAACGCGGCCGGCTACACGAACTGGAAGGCAATCGCGCAAGCCGAGGACCAAAGCATTCGTCGGCCAGCGCACTTCTGGGACTGGGCACCCTACGATGAGCCCGAGAGTGAATCGGCGGATTCGAAAGTCGTCGATTGGGCAACGCGCGAACTTGCCAAAGATTCTCAAACTCCAGTGTTCCAGGCCGTGGGAATCTTCCGGCCGCATATTCCCTGGTTTGCTCCGCGAAAGTATTTTGATCTTTACCCGATTGAGGGAGTCAAATTGCCGAAGATATTAAAAAACGACCTAGCCGATACTTCGGCAGTTGGTCAAGGATTCTGCCGCCGCCAATGGCAGGACTGGGCAGTCAAGACGAATATGTGGCGCGGAGCCGTGCAAGGTTACTTGGCGAGCATCAGTTTTGCGGACGCTCAAATCGGACGGCTACTCGATAGTCTCGATGCAAGTCCACGTGCGAAAAATACGATCGTTGTGCTCTGGTCCGATCACGGTATGCACATTGGTGAAAAGGAGCATTGGGAGAAGTTCACATTGTGGGAAGAGTCCACTCGGGTACCACTCATGATCGTTGCGCCCGGTGTGACTCAGGCGGGCGGAGTCTGCAAACAACCCGTTAGCCTGCTCGACATTTATCCAACGTTAAATGAGCTTTGTGGATTGGCTCCAATCCCAGGACTCGATGGCCAATCCTTGATGTCTCTGCTTCGGGACCCCAGCAGCGAAAGAGTTGAACCGGCCATTACAACTTGGGGGCAGCGCAATTTCGGCATCCGTGACGAACGATTTCGCTTGATTCAATACCATAACGGCGATCAAGAACTTTACGATCATTATTCGGATCCCGACGAGTTTCACAACTTATTGCACTCTGAACCGGAAAAGTGGACGGAAACGATCTCCAGACTCGCCGGCTGGATTCCGGAACTGTCTGTTGCACCCATTCAGCGAGAAAAGAAGGCAGAGTAATGCGTTCACCCGAAGTCGTGATCATCGTCTTGATTCATGTGTTGTTTACTTTCACCCAGCTGCGTGGTCAAACAGAAACGCTGAATCAGCCAGGAGGGCCGAATCGGCCAGATGTTCGTTCGAACTTGTGCGTCGAACAGACGGAAAAGACCATTGTGATTCGCCAGGGCCGTCGGGATATTCTCACTTACAACATTGTCTCGCCACGCGTTCCTGAAGGCATCGATCCCATCTACGCGCGGAGTGGTTGCCTGCATCCGGTTCAGTCACCAACGGGACAGACGGTGACTCAGATGTTTCCAGTCGATCATCCGCATCAACACGGTGTTTTTTCTGCTTGGGTCAAAACGAAGTACGATGGACAGGACGTCGACTTTTGGAACCTAGCCAAAAGGACCGGCCTCGTGATGCATGAAAGAGTAATCAGCACATTTCAGGAATCAGATGCTGCGGGATTCGAAGTTGATTTATTGCACCGTTCTACGGTAGGCAAGCCGGTAGACGTGTTGCGTGAACGCTGGAAAATTAAGGTTTACTCCACGGGGAATGCGTATCATTGCTTCGATTTAGAAAGTACGCAGCAGGCGATTACCGACGAGCCATTGGTTATCGCTAAATATCACTACGGCGGCATGGTTTTTCGCGGTCGGACATCTTGGCTGAATGCCAAAGACCGTTACATCAAGGAGCATCCGGATCTTGCTGTCGAGCCGAGTCGCTTTCTCAATGATGCTGGCTCCGACCGATTGAAAGGAAATCACGAACATTCGAATTGGGTAGCATTCACTGGTTCGCTAGCGAACAAATTAGTCTCCATCACGGTTCTTTCGCACCCTGAGAATTTTCGAGCACCGCAGGCCGCACGACTCCATCCGAGCAAGCCCTACTTTTGCTTCGCACCGTGCGTCGATGGACAATTCACGATCGATCGCGAGCATCCCTTCAAGGCTCGCTACCGCTACTTGATCACCGACGACGAGCCCGACGCCAAGTGGATTGAAACACAGTGGCAAGAGTGGACCGGCAAGTAGAATTGCTCGATGAATTGATGCCTACGCGTGTACCTATCGCATTCTAAGGGCGATATTTTCCGTCGGGTAGCCGAGTCGGAAAAGCGTACTGCTCGTCTGTAAGTAGTTTGTAGAGATCCGGATCGCTCGTTTTGAATTCATCGGCAGTCGTAAACCGCCATTCCCGGCCAATTTCCCGTTTGCGTCCGTCAAAGTCTTGGGCGCCCAGCAGAGTCGTGAGCCCCCAGTAGATATACTCGGTGGCTTGGCAGCCATAACCGCAAGTTTCGTCGTCATAGCTGTACCAAGCGTTCTTTGGATATCGGCGTGGTACTTTCAAGAAACGACCACCGCGGGCTTTGTCCATCGCGTTACAAAGTGAAGTTCCCGGTCGCTCGCCAAAAACTTTGGGGTAGGCCGAGGCGTAGCCTGCGTGCGTGATGAGATGCAATACTTCTTCGTAGGACGCATCAAAGACGCCCTCTTTGGCACCGCCAGGATGCGTTTCTTCTCCGTAAAGGTCTTGCAGTACCATCGTGTCAAGCTCCTCCAAGTCCTCGTCCTCGCTGCTTTCCAGCCCCTCGATGACGCGTTCCGCTTCACGCTCCGTAGCAAACATGACCAGCGTGGCGCTATTGTTGACCATGGCTTGGACGACTCTCGCATTGTCAGGCTTGCCATCCGCATCATTGTCCAAATACTGCGCCAGCACATTTGCCGCATGCAACACTTTGTGGTCAGGCGTCTTACCTGTTGCCAATACATAGACGCCGAAAACCTTCGTCTGCTTCTTGAATCTCTCTGCCAATACGTTCGGAACCTGGTCATCGACTGAAGCGATCGAGACAGGCGGCTCGACTGTCGCTTCTTGTGATTCCGCTGGGAGGGCGACGGAAGTACAAAAGGCAAGGCCGACTATTGAGCTAAGCATCTTCACTTTTGAATTCCTTAATCGTCGTTTGCTAATCTTAGTCGCCAGTAGAAGAAGGGAGAAAGCTGGCCGGTGTAAGTTGTTCGCGGCGGGCGTTGAGTTTTTTGACTGCTTCGTGCAAGCCGGGACGCTCGGATAAACCGTCGGCAAAGAAGCCTTGTTTGACTCCTGATTTGCGGAAGCCCTTGGGAGTATCGACTGGATTGCACCAGAAAACGCCGATGATGTACTCCGAGTCCAGGGCGGCTTCCATGTACTCGGTGTAAGCCTTTGCAGCCGCAATAGAGTCCTCTGATATCTTCCACATCTGCACATCTTTGTCCCCGTCCTTGAAACGAATCGCAAAGTCGCAGAGCAGAATTGGCTTGCCTGCGAGCTCGTAGATTTCGTCAAACTCCTTTTTCGGAAAAGGGCCCCAAAAATGCGGCTGAAAGGCGACCGCATCGATCCAAGGCAGCATTTCCTGGAGCACATCCGCATCATAAGTGTAAAACGATAGACGGTCGCCAAAGATCAGATGGTCTGGATCATGTTTCTTGTTCGCACTGCCAATCACACGAAAGTACTCGCGAGCGATGAGCTTTAGGAAAGCTTGGTCCCGTTCTAGTTTGTTCTTGCCTGGCCAGGAATCGAGAAACTTTTGGTAGGCCTTTTTCCCTGGCGCATCTTCGGGCAAAGTTCGGATGAACTCTACCCAGTTTTTATCACGCTGATTTCTCAGAGGCCAAGTCGCCAAGTCGGTCCAAGCGTAGCCGATGCAGTTCGGGTTATTGCGGCTGCGCGCACAATTGGCTTTGACGCCGGCTTCGATCCGCGACTGCTCCGCAGGATCAAAAATGTCGCAGTACTGATGCGTGCCGTCGCCGCGATACATCGAGATTGGCACCAAGTGATTCCAGCTTTCTAAGTAGGGCATGTCTGAGCGAAGCTGCTGAGGACAGCCGTAACCGTAAGAGTTGAATCCGACTCTTCGGCAGGCAGCAGAGACTTGTTGGTAATCAAATTTTGCTCGCGTGTTCCCGACGTGTGTAATGCCGTGAGCAAAGAAAGGCTTGCCGTCCGAGCCCACCAGCCAATGCCGCCCATCAATCTTGGTGAGCGAAATGTTCTTCTCGGTACTTGTTTGAGCTGCTACTTTCGAACTCGTCATGAGCGACAAAGCAACTGTGACGGCGAGCATTAGGAAGCTGCCCTTTGGTTGGCCGCGGTGTGGGAGCATCGCGCGATCGTTGTGTTGCCAAACGCCGCGAGACAAAGAGAAATATATTGAGTCCATGATCGTCGCGTATTTTTGTTTAATGATGAATGGCCGAAAAAACCAAGCAGGTCTCAGTGGGAACCTTGCCGCTTACCAGTATACGTGCCAGCGGCGGAAAATGAGCCTCAGGCTTGATTCTGATTCTGCGGAAGAAAAGAAATTGAAGAACCAAAGGAAGCCAAAGGAAGGCAAGCAAAGAAAACAAGCTCGGTGATTTCGCTACAATCTAACTCCAACTTTATTCCACGACTCGCAGGTTTGCCTATTGCTATTGCCGGCGCACTTGCCCACGCACTTGCAGGCGAATCCTTGGCGGCAATGCTCTGACATGTAAGTTCCTCTATCCTAGTGTTTACAAAAAGATGAAACTTGTTTTTCTAGATCGATCCGCCTGCCAGCTTCCTTTCTTTGCGCTGGCACTGCTTTTGCCCGTATCCAGTTGTTTGGCCCAGG
>JBCCEO010000149.1:0-12835 GCA_039030255.1 Planctomycetota bacterium
AGCTGATTCGCGAGTAGTAGATCAAATACTTCAAGCGCAAAAACGTCAAGCGCTTAACCAGCTTTGGCCTGCTGATAAGTGTTTGCGTAGAGTCTGCGAAAGTCCTCTTGGGTCATTTTTCGCGGGTTAAACGTTCCCGTCCACTGGGCCGTCGCATCTTCGGCCAACTGCTCAAGAGACTGCTCTTTTACGCCTACTTCGTGCAGTTCCGTTTCTAAACCGGCCATCCGCACGAGCTCGCGCACGTATCTTGAAAGCGAAATTGCTGGATTTGCTGAATCGAATTCCTTTGCCAATTTATCGTGCCGAACGTCGCGCCAAAGTTCTTCGTACCATTGCCCATATACCTCGCCGTTAAAAGCGATGACTTCCGGTAGCATCATTCCCACAGCTTGCCCATGCGTGACGCCGTAGCGAGCTGTCAGTGGATTGGCCAAGGCGTGCGCGGCCCCAAGCATGCTTGTCTCAATGGCCAGCCCCGCAAAGTAGGCTCCCAGCTGCATTTCGCCTCTTGCTTCAAGGCTATCCGGCTCTTTCAAAACGCGCGGAAGTCCTGAACTCAGCAAAGTCCAGGACCGCCTGCTATAGCAGACGCTTAGTGGATTGCGTTTCTTCGTGACGTAAGATTCCAAAGCATGGGAGACAGCATCGATGCCGGTCAATGCAGTCACTAGGGGCGGTTGGGTTAAAGTCAGTACAGGATCCAGAATGGCGACGCGGCAAGCTGCTCTGGGATCCCCGCAAGCCATTTTTACGTGCGTCTCTGCTTGGGAAATTAACGCAAACGACTGCGCCTCACTTCCCGTACCGGCAGTCGTCGGAACGGCGATCATGGGAAGCATATCCGAAGTAGCCTTACCGACTCCCCAATAGTCCTCCATTTTGCCGCCACAAGAATAGAGGAAGTTGATTCCCTTGGCACAATCCATGGAGCTTCCGCCGCCAAGTCCAACGATCAACTCTGGCTTGCAAGCCCTGGCTACTGACAAACCGCTGGCGACTTCATCCGTTGAAGGATTCTCGCGAACGCCGTGAAAGGCGGTTACCTCCAGCCCGGCCGATTGCAGCGATTCCACACCACGTTGAAAGTGCCCCGCTTCCACGACACCTTCATCGCTGACCAACAGCACTCGCTGCTGAGCGATATCTTTCGCCAGCTCACCGAGTCGTTCAATCGCGTTTTCACCAAAAACCAATCGAGTTCGGTGTTGAAAATCGATGTCGTTCATTTCAGTCCTAATAGCGCACTTTACGCCAAATCGTCAAATCGCTAGCAACCGCGCCCCACTCCGTTGCAGGGGATTTTAGCGGCTTCGTCAACCAATTGCTTCCTCGATACGTTCGCCAAAGTTTTTCTTTGGTGACAAACGAAGGGCTACCGACAGCGCCGCCCCCAACTGGGAACAGTCCGGCAGAAAACGGGCTCACCTAGATCGGTATCGATCGCTGCCATCGACATTCTTTGGTCTAGTATTCTAAAGCGATCTTCATACTGAAGTAACCTTGCTGTACACCGCTGGTTGTCTCTACGAAACCCCCTTCCATCGCACTATAGCTCCTCCCAAGTTGAAAAAGCAATTCTTGTTGCGGAAGCACCAAGTCTACTGTGCATGCCTCTCAAAGCACTTAGAATCCATGTCTGATTCCCATGGTCGAGTTTTAAGGTAGCACGAATGGACACCAGCCCAATTACACCAGCGCGCCTGGCAAGCAGCGTAATAGCCGTTCCACCATTAGCACGAGCTTCCAATCTCAGTTTAGATTTCGAGCAGAACCGGCGGATTGTCGAATACATCGAAGCGGGCGGTGTATCCACGTTCCTCTATGGAGGTAACGCCGTGCTCTACCACATTCGTCTAAGCGAATACGCTCGTTTGTTAGAAATGCTGACGCAGATTGCCGGTGAGCGCTCTCTGATCATTCCCTCTGTGGGCCCCGCCTTTGGCACAATGATGGACCAAGCCGAAGTGTTAAAGGACTTTGATTTTCCAACGGTGATGATTCTCCCGCAAAAGGATATCGCAGACAGCCAAGGCATCGCGAGCGGAATCAAGCGGTTCGTCGAAGCCTATGGTAAGCCAGTTGTACTTTACCTCAAGCACGACCATTGGCTGCCGCCTGAAACGGTGTCGCGAATGTTCGAAGCAGGCTACATTAGCTGGATCAAGTATGCGGTAGTTCGTGAAAACACCATCAAAGATTCTTATTTGTCCGAAGTCTTAGCTTCAGTTCCGTCCAATATCGTAGTTAGTGGCATTGGCGAGCAGCCGGCGATCATTCACATGAGAGATTTCCAAGTGGGTAGTTTCACGAGCGGCTGTGTTTGCGTAAATCCTGCGAAGTCCATGGCCATGATGCAAGCAATCCGCCATTCGGACTTTACGAAAGCTGAGACAATAAGAGAACAATTCGAACCACTTGAGGATCTACGAAACGGCATCAACCCCATTCGTGTCCTGCATCGCGCACTGGAATTAGCCGAAATCGCAGAGACCGGTCCTATGTTTCCCATGCTCGGTGAACTAGAAGCCGACGAAGTGACATCCGTTGCCCAAGCCGCTTCAAGACTTAGGGATTTGACATAATGACGTTGATCGTTGATACGCACGCACATCTTACGGACAAGCATTTTGCCGATTTACCTAAGTATCTCGACTTGGCAAAGCAGGCTGGTGTGAGTCGAATTGTCAACGTAGGAACAACACTTGAGGATTCGCTTCAGTGCATTCAGATTGCGGAGAAGCACCCGGAGGTAAAGGCAGCGGTTGGGATTCATCCTAACACTTGCTGCCAAGCTTCCGACGGAGATTGGGAACAAATCATTGAGCTGGCGAATCACCCTGAGGTGGTAGCCCTCGGAGAAACCGGACTCGACAAATACTGGGACGACTGCCCTTGGGAATCGCAAATCGCCAACTTTACTCGGCATTGGGAACTCAGCCGTAGAACCAACTTGCCAGTCGTAATACACACTCGTGATTGCGCCGAAGAGACTTTGCTATTCCTCCAATCCCAAGCGAAAGACGGTCCCCTGAATGGCGTCATGCACTCGTATGCCGGTCCTTGGGATGTCGCAGAAGGCTGCCTTGAACTTGGGCTTTACATCAGTTTCGCTGGTATGGTGACGTTCAAGAACGCAGCAGAGGTTCAAGACGTTGCAAGAAGGGTTCCTTCAGACCGGATTCTTGTCGAGACCGATAGTCCCTATCTGACTCCGCATCCGCATCGCGGAAAGCGTCCCAATCATCCTGCTTTGGTTTCACACACCCTGGATTTTCTTGCCGAGCTTCGGGAAGTATCGCCGGAAGAATTAGCGGAAACGACAACTCAAAACACGTTCCGACTGTTCGGTTCGTGGTAATACCAAAAATCGCTAATTAAAACGCAGTTCTATCACCTGCTGATCGTCTGCCGGAAAGGTACCGAAATGCGCTGCAGGACGCGGTGGCAATTCGCTCTCTAGGCAACGAAAAACGAAATACTTGTTTCGCAACAGAAAATGGATGGCCTGAGTCCTCGGATTATATTCCAATGCAAACGAGTGATCGTTCTGTATCCTCGAGTGCGTGAAATCGATATTACTCTCCGCACTCGCTAGTTTCCCATCACGCAAGTCGAGCAAAGCAATTCGAGCAGATTCATCCGTTAGGTTGTCAGACGCATCCAGTCGAAACGAGAACAAGAAGGGCGCCGAACGAGGTTGGCTGATTGGAATGTACATGCCGAATAACTGAGCGGGCTCAGCCCACTCAAACGTATGATCATCTAGGTTGATGCAGTACACGTATCCGTTGACCAGCACCAGATCCTGATGATCTGGATTCTTAACGCTCAACGCAGAGCTCTCATGAGGTTTTAGCCGAGCCTTACTTGCGACCACTAAGCGATTGCCGAATCGGAAGGTGTGAAGCCCCACCAACTCCTGATCGATTGGAGCATCCAGCACCGTGTACTTCTCGGTCTCCAAATCGAGCATGTGTATTTTCCCTGCTTGATCGGCGATTACCAAGTATCGATCTTCGCAGATGGAAGCGCAAGTGTCGGGCTTTAGCTTTTGCAAATGCAGCCTTGGCTCGTCCTCCCAAGGGCTCCAAATCTTAAATTCAACGCGGAATTGATCCTCCATCAACAATCCATCCGCGCTAATGGACTCCCCAGTTTCGATCTGTTTGTAATCGACGATCAGTTGATTTCCAGCAAACCAATGCTGAAATCCTTCTTCAATAGGACGCCGAGGTCGCCCGAGTTCAGATCCGTCTCGCATATCGAGATATTCAATAAATCCTTGCTCGGGACAAACAATTGCAAGCTCTTCGTCTCGAAGTGCTATCGAACACTTGTCTTGATATCCGTCCCGTTGCCATAACTCTCTACCGGTGTAAGGATTGATGCATGAAATGACTGCACCACGGTGCAAGACAATTCCATAAGAGCTCATTGGACCAACTAATCCGTTCGTCTCCTCGGAGCGTAAATTGATTTCTGCACCGAAAGCAGTGCGAATCATTTTGTCGCGAGGTGGCTCAAATCTTTCACCGCTCAGGGCCATTGAAGCCCGCATTGATTGCCGCCAAAGCATCGCATTGTTCGAGTCCTCCATACCACGATAGATATCGAAGGCTGCGAGCTCGGAACTGGTTTCAATCAATAGGAGGCCACCGAGGATCCGCGCCTTGAGCATCGCATTATTATGATCCGAAGTAGCACGTGGATAGCGAAGGCTATCAACAACAGGTCCATTCATGTTCGCAAGAATCAATTCATTGATTGAGAGCCGAACGTCGATTTCGGGCCGTCCGAATCTCTTGCTCACCGTGTTTATTCGCTGCCCACTAGGCGATAGATGTTTTGGCACTTCGCCAAATAAAAGGTTTCCCTTATTCCATTTAGCACCAGCTCTCATATCAGGATCATCGGCTGGTTCCAAATTCTGCAGGGCTCCATCCATTCCTACTACGGAATCGATGATTTTTCCTCGCCGGCCAAAGTAGTTGGTATCCTCAAAGGTCAACTGTGCCATCAAGGACTCGGCTGACTTTCTAATCTCAAGCGATGGCGAGTCAACAAGCTGAAGTAGAATCTCCTCAGCTCGAACTTGTTCGGCCCCAAGCCTCTGTCGATCGTTGATCAGATCCACTGCGGATCGAATCAACAACTGCTGTGCAGCAGGATGCCAATCAAAGTAACTTAAGACCAACATCTGCTGAGAGAACAAGGCTCTCCCAGCCTCAGCAACTTCGCGTTGTACAATCAGATCAAGCGTCGATCGATCCTCAGGGCTACTCGCGTTGTAACTTCGCTCAAGAGCCGCTCTCGTCCAAACCCCAATATCTACCTGATAACCAGTTGAAAGCTTGAGTTTTTCACGTCGGCTCCCAGGAATACCGGCTTTGTCCGAGAGCCGTTTGTTGATGAAACGCACTAAGCCTTCAAAAGAAGCCTTCACCTCGCCCCGAGCTATACTGCCCATCGCCAGTTTTTGGAGCAAACTGACTTGTTTCGGAAAATTCGCGAAGACGTCCTGTAGCTCTTTTGCATCGTCGTAAAACGCGTCAAGATCCTCTTCAAGTCCTTTCAACAGGAATTCTACAAGATATGACTGGGTCAATGAATTCGCTGGGTCAATGTCATAGGATTTGCGTATGAGCCGAACCGCCTCTGCCGTATTGTTCATCGCGTAGGCTTCAAACTGCGCGCGACTGTTGAGCGAAGCCACCGACTGCTCTTCGTTCTCTAGCGACTCTACACTACGCTTCAGCTCGTCTTCCGAACGAAATGCGGTGACTGAAGTAGAAGTAACCGAGAGCAGATTTCCACCGCGTGCGAACAGGCTACCTAGCGGTTCATCAAACTGCAATCTCTCTTGAATCTCACCTTGCAAATCGATTCGAATTAGAAGATTGCCAGTCAGCGGTATCAAAATTCCGTCTGTTAACCAGAGTCCCTTTCCAGCAAGCAGTTGGCCCGGAAAACTTGTCCGCCAAAGCGTTTGTTCCGACTCCATGTTGACGCAAGCGACTGAGTCACCAAAAACAACGTAAGCTCGATTACCACTGATCCCAGCCAGATACTGAGCCTTGGAACGCGACCGATTGAAAACCCGAGTACCATCAATAACACTTCGCACCATCAACGCATCCCCATCGATGGTGGTAAGCGCAACCAGTCCTCCTTCCGCAACAGTTAAGTTCTCATGCCACCGCGAAGCATAACTTTCAAATTTTTGCGGTGACGTGATTGCCAACATCGCCGGATTGCTTGGTTGATTCGTATTCTGCTGTCGGTAGTTAACGAGCCAGCGGAGATTTCGGGTGACCAAATCAACAGCGACGACCCCTCTTGTTCCTGTTGGACACACAATGACGCCCTCAGAAATGGTTGGCGACAAAGCCATATACTGCCGCTCCAACTGCGAATCATAGTTCGAAGGACTGCAAAGCTGTTGACGCCATTGAAGATCTCCAGTTGAGGAAGAAAGCACGATCAGATGAATGTCTCCGCGCAACTCAACAATGCAGTACAGACTGTCTTTGTAGGGCAATGGGGGGCCGAGGAAGAAGGCGCCCTGCAATTCCTCGGCACCGATCGACTGAGACTCGCGTAGCGTATCTGTACCAACCATCCATTCAATCGCACCCTCCTTGTCGATGCTAACGGCTCGTAATTCGTTCGCTCTTGGCAAGCTACCATAGGTAGAGAACCCACCAGCGGCCTTAGGGGTCAGCTTAGCTTCTGTTATGTAATAAAAACGTTGGTCATCACAGCTGAACTTCCCAAATGCATCGCTACCCCAAACCCGTCTCTTGAGTTCCGTCGAGATCACCTGGCCTTCTCTTAACCCGGAACGCCACGAATTCTCATCACCCAGATTCACTGGTGCACTATTCTTGTAATAAGCCCATTGAATTCGCCCCGTATCTAAATCAATGGCGCGAATCTCAGATGTGTTTGTTTTCAAAAGAACGAGATCGCCAACGGAACGCACTTCATTCTTCGGTAGTACGACTGATTTCTGCTCAGCACGAAGCTTGTCCTGCGCAAGAATCAAGTTGCCTTCGTTGTAATTGGAATGCGTCTTCGCGACCCATTTGGGATCTGAGGTTATCGGCTTGCGCAACTTTGATACAACATTGCGTGATGGTACGGCTCCGCTATGCTTCCAGTCTTCCGAAGTATTCTGATTGACTTTGGATCTTTCCGCCTCAATGGCAGCTTCGACGATGGTGGCCCAGTTTCCATCCGCCGTCAACGAGACCTCCGAATCAAGAAGCCGTATGCTCTTGTCTGGAAACAAGTTGGCTCCAGCAACCAAAGATTCCACTGCTTCCGTCGTTTTCTCACCTGCAATCCAACTTGAGCAAGCTGCCTGAACTAGCGTAACGCCGAAGCGTTCCCGTGATGCGCGAAAGCCTAGTAGTTCGCGATAGATGTGTGCAGCCCCAAGTGGCGATCCAGAACGCATTAAACGATCGGCTATAAGAATCTGAGCGTCAAATCCTGCATTAGTGAATGGGTACTCGCGAGCTACACGATCGATGCCGACAGTATCCTGACTAGTTATCGCCTCGTCCAAAATCTGTCTCGCACGCACACCGAACTGAATCTCTAGAACG
Organism: Planctomycetota bacterium; assembly: GCA_039030255.1. Classification (GTDB taxonomy): domain Bacteria; phylum Planctomycetota; class Planctomycetia; order Pirellulales; family Pirellulaceae; genus Aureliella. The sequence goes on from JBCCEO010000149.1 coordinate 7,614, forward strand.
TCGCGTCCGGCACTTGGAAGATCAGCGAGCAGCCTGAGCGCCTCGCCTTTCAAAGTCGATCGGTAGATTCTTTCACGATTGGCGTCCTCGCGCTGACTTTCCATGAAGAAGTCTTGACCGCGGACATCGTCTGCGATGATTCCTTCTGGGTCCGCACCGAAGAACAAAGCCAACGAAGCAATACCATCCGTGTAGCGCTCTTGCTCAATCGCCGTTTTTCCCTCGGTGAGATAACGCTGCAAGGACCTCGGCGCAAATTGCACAATCTCTGGATTGCGCGGCAAGTAACCCTGTGCGGAAGTAGTCGCCGAGCCCACGATCAGAAACGCGGCCGAAAGCCCGAGGCATCTTATTGGCTGCATTTGCAGTCCCTTAAGCAGTCAAAAAAGCGAGAATTTAAGCAACTAAGCGCCGCCTAGGTATGAAGATACCTAGTTGAATTATAGCTGATATTAAAGGATCTTGGGAAATCCAATCCTGTCTGCGCCGGGAAGACAGACAGATCATTTCTTGGGAAACTTACTCTTCTTTGGATGAGTGATCATGGACGATTACCCACTTCCCAGAGATCTTTCGCCAAACCAAAGAAAAGTTTCCTTGTGCGGGCTCCTCTCGATCCAAATGCCAACGCCCAAGCATCAAAGCAGCCTCAGCTCCCAAAGCTTCCACTTCCAATTTCGAAAAGGTCAGCTTGCCCATCGTTTCCTTGTCCGGGTAACTCTTCTGGTAACGAGTCAGTGTAGCGTCCCACCCACGTTGCGTCGTGCCTCCAGAACTGAACGTAAGTTTCTCACTATTCCAATATGCCCCCATGAAGTCTTCCAGATCACCGCGATTCCATGCGGCTTCCTGCTTGGCCAAAATGCTCGAAAGCTCCTCAGCTAAAGGCGTCTCTTGATCGGTAAATGGAAAGGCCATGCCCAAGGAAAATATGAGCAGACAGAGCACTCCGAAACATCGCAATGTATTTGCATTCATAGTCGTTTAGTAATTCAAAAAGAAGTTTTGGGAACGCCGCCCGAGCTATCCCCCCTGTCTCGCAACAGAAGCCAAGCCCACAAACATTCCAGCTATTGTATCAAGGCACGGCAAACAAGAAGTGTTGCGTCGCTTATATTCAGATCGCTCAAGCCGCGAAAACTACTGGAATTGCGCGATTCGGCGATAGTCGATCCACTGCCCTAAAGCGATGATCAAAGCGCCCAATGCGATGATTGCACTCGGCCAAGCAACGGGCAGTAGCAACCATGTAATTGCTGACAACTGCAGCCAATACACCCATGGATGCCGTTCCAGTAGTGCCAAAAATCTCTTGCTCGAAAGCTCTCCTAACCAATAAAGAACGGCTAGAAAAGCAATCACTCCGGCAGCGAAGAGAATACGAGGAAGTAAGGTTGAGACAGCAGTCTTTCGAACAATCACCGCCTCAGGAGAAGCAACTTCAAAATAGCGCAAGCCAGATTCGAGCATCCGATCACGGGATAAGCCATTCCAGTTCGTCGGCCGCAAATTCACAGGTTCGCTGATTTCATTTTGGCTACAAATCTGCTTCCAAAATTCTGCTAGTGTTGTAGAACTGGGGCCAAAACTGACCTGAATGATGGAATTCTCAGAAAAACCAATATGGCTGGGATGCCAGATTCGCAGCCAATTCTCTTTATCCTTCAGCGACAGCCGCGCCAAGGAACTACTTGCCGCCCAAACAAGCTCGGACCATTCACCAACAATTGCACTAGGAGCCAACACCGCGCGAGGATCGCGTACCTCCCAACCTTCCTGTCTCAGCTCCAAGAGCTGAATAGCTTCGCCAACAGCCATATTGCTTGGCTCGATCGCTTGCAACCCGATCTCTCCCGCTTTCTCCTCAATAGCTGCTTGGAAATGCACTCGAATTCTGACCGGAGCAAAATTTGGCAGTAGCGTTATCCGTAGCGAACCATCTTTCGTCCTAGAAATTGCGAACCGATCTCCAATGGTTGCACCTAACACTGTAGTGTTGCGTGGGATATTAAATACAGCCTCGTTGTTTCCATTTGGAGAAATCCAGAATTCACAGTAGCCTGCTAACTCCTTTGACTGGAGTTCCTCAATCACTGTATTTGAAAGGATTAATCCAGGTTTTCTTCCCTGCTTTCCCGCAAGTAGCCATGTTGCAAGAACCGGTCCACCTGAGCTCTGCCAATACTCGTAGTTCGATTCGCTGCCGCCTCCGGGTGCATCTGCATCATTATCCAACGATTCGACAACAACAGACTCAGACAATCCATGCTTCCATCGAATCTCATCTTCTCCAATCCTCTGCGGAAGGGCGAGTATAGGATGGCTGTCTTTGGAGTTTAGAAGCTCGACATCTGGAATTTCAACTTGATTGTTCTGCAGGCTATAGCTCAGGTCAAACTCAATAACACAGGGCCACCGCCCTTCACCGTTTACCTCACCTGTTGTATCTTCCTCTACCTTGATCGCGATGGTTGATCTTTGTGAATCCCCTGAGGGTATGACGTCGTAGAGCTGCTCGACTCGCAACGCGTCTACCAAATCGTTGGGGACCCGGAGAAAAATATAATCAGGTTTGGTAGAGGAATCACTGTCGATTTCAATTCTGGCTGCCCACTTGTCTGCATCGGGGGTTACGTACAACACTGCTGGCATGGTCAACGCGTTTGTTTTCCTCTTCAACTCGCATTCAATCGGCAATTCGCAGTTTTCGCGTAGCGTCTGTCCAAGTTCGGCTTGGCCGAGCACCGTTTCCAAATTAGAAAGCAGATCTACCGAACGCAAACTGACCTTTTCAAGGGCGACTTCTGTTTCGCTTTCCTCTTCCGATTTCTCAGCTTCGTCTCGTTCGCGTTGCTTCTCTTTGATCTCGCATTCAATTCCAGCCCGTCGCAGCAGTCGGAACAGAGAGCTAGAAACCTCCTCGCCGTCAAGCAAAACGCGTTGAAGCGGAAAGGATCTGCCAGTAACTACTGGATAAAAAAGGCTGACCTGCAAGCTACTGTTCTCTTTCCCTCCATTATTTAGAAAAACAAGCATCCTTTCTCGATCTTGACTTGTGACCAGACGATAGTCAGCGGGCGAGCCATCGAATAGGCAACTTATGACTCTGGAATCGTTAGGCACTTTCAACGAAATCACATCGCGATTTCGCAAATCCGGCCATTGAGCTAGGAATTCTATTCTGGCGGTTGCCGCACTCAGGTGCACTAAATTAACTTCTTTTGCCGAGTTATCGTTCGATGGCGGGAATGAAAGGATTTCACAATTCCTGGCCGTATTGGGAACTTGATACGACTCAATCTTTCCCGACCATTGGATACTGCTGCGCTCCGCTTCCTCATCGGTCAACTCGACGGGAATCCAATCCCCCCGGATTGTTGGAGACCAACTCGTCTTTCCAGATGCGAAATAGGAAAAATACTTCTCAGTCGGTGGTTGTGACTCGATTGTTGGAAAGTCAAGCTGAACGCCCTCGTTCTTGTCAAGCACGCCTGCTTTGGGGGTCATAACCAATTGGATCACAGCCGTCGATTCGTATCGCGCAGCATCTACGAAACGCAATTCAAAGGTGTTGCGAGATTGTAATTGTCGACTGCCGATGGCAACCAGTTCTGCATCACCAAATTCACGCCCAACTATTTCCCAGTCTTCATCGACAGTGACCTTGAATAGATTTTGAAGCATACCTGGGTTTGCAACCACCAAGGTTGCTGTCGCTGCTAGCTGGTCCTCGCTTTCGTGCACCCAAGTGTAACTTTTATAAATAACAGAATTTCGGACGGAAGTTTTTTGGGGATACCAGCTACAGTCAATGTTGTCGACTGGACCAAGTAGGACATTCTGTTTACCCGGACTTGCCGGTTTCTTACTGACGCCCGCAATCTCAACGTTGGTTGATGAATCCGACAATAGACTCAGAGTAGCGGATGGAACCCTGGGTATCGTGGTCCGAAACCTTGCGCGATCCTGCGGCTCTAATTCAGCCGTTGGGTAAAATGTCAATTCCAGCTGGTATTCGCCTGCTGCACTCGGTCGGAAAACAACTCCTTCTTCGTCTTGGAAGAGAACTCCATCTTCCGGGATCGTTCGCACTCCATCAACAAAGCTATCATCGAAACTGAGTGGCAACTCCTTGGCTCGAAATGGCAGACGCAAGGCTTGGCCCGGAGACAATATCTCCAACCGAGTCTGCACGACAAACTCTTCGATCAAATCGTCTTCACTTGGATCACTTGGATTAACACGTAATGTGTAATCCATTTCAAGGATGCTTGCCGCGTCGGATTTTCTTCGGGAGCTAGCATCCTGCTCGAGCTCACGTAGTAACTTCCTAGGAACATATGCGTGGGTACCGTCAAATTGCTCCAGTTCGTCGTCGAGTGGAATCAAGATCATTTCCACATCAAGATTCGGTGGACCTTCGCGATCCAATTGTTGCGCCGCGGCTGAATTACCGAAAAAGACGAGTAGCAGGCAACTCGCGATCACGTCCGCAGCCGACAAGACCTTGGTTTGCGTAGACGCAGAGCGACGAATAGATCGTCGATTAGGTTGAAATAGAATTGCAGTTAGCTTTGCAAGCCCTGACATGCAAATGGACAGCAATAAAATTTGAAAAATGAATACCAGCCAGTCGGAGGCCAGCAGTATGGCTGCAATAACGACGGCAAGCATCAAGAAGTACTTTCGGCATGAGTTCCCAGCCAGTACGAATGCGACCGCAGCCAGCAAAATAATGCTCGATAGCATCAGTGCCGCCAGCGCCGTTTTGTGGACGAGCCAACATTGGTGGTTTTGCTGATTACTATCCAGTTTGTGGAGTGTCCACTTGTAATAGTCGACAGCAACTATTTGCACTTCAGAATCCGATTGCACTGAAGCTGTATTGCACAATGCCCACCATCTTTTCGGATACAGGCGCAATAGTCCGTTTTCCCCGTCGCCCAAAAACATATCCCAATCCAACTTGGCAATCGTGTTCGGAATCAAAACGCTGCACGAAGAAGATTTGATGGGAAGATTAACCTCGGGCTTCAAGAAAGTCTGCTTGGAAATCCATGCCGAAGAAGCATGCTCGCTCTTGAATTTGACTTCCACTTTCGATTGCTGCCAACTCGGAAGTTCAATTTGCATGTAGCTTTTGCTTGACGCTTTCGGGACTTTTTGTGCTGAGCATGGCCTGCGGGTCAACTGTGCGCCTGGGAAGACTGAGTGTATGCTAC
>JBCCEO010000150.1:0-12814 GCA_039030255.1 Planctomycetota bacterium
CTGTCGGCGCTGTCGGCGCTGTCGGCGCTGTCGGGCTGGTCAGTTCCGCTAGAATCTGCGGAAGCAAGAAAACGGATCCCAAGCTCTTTCTCGTTGACGGTTGGCGAACGGCCAAAGGCCAGCTCGTAGAGTACATCGATACGCTCTGCGGTTGGAAGCTCGCGAGTCTTTTCTGCTAAAGCAATAGCCTGCTCACGCACGAATTGGTTATTCATGAGAAACAGTGCTTGCACCGGACTCGAAGTAGTCTCGCGGGAACCGGAAACTAAACTTGCATCTGGAGCATCAAATGCTTCCAGCATTTCCGGAAGAACGCTGCGGACACGCGGCAAGTACACGGACCGGGTCTTGGCGTCTATCGATCGAATTACCGGTTCAAAGACGTTCTGACCGACGCCACCCTCACCCACTTCTCGTAGATAAGTTCCTACAGGTCGTTCGAATTTAAGCTGCCCAGAAACGGCCAGCATTGCGTCGCGAATCACTTCGCCTTCCAGCCGGCGTTGGTTCGTGCGCCAAAGATAATTGTTGTCTGGATCGATCGCAAAGTTCGCCTCGCGATACTCCGAAGAGAGCTGCCATGTTCGCGAAAGCGCAATTTCGCGGATGAGTGACTTTATTGACCAGTCATTCTCGATCAACCGAAGCGCCAGGTAGTCGAGCAGTTCAGGGTGGGTTGGTCGGTCACCGCTATGTCCAAAATCATCCACCGTTCGAACGAGCCCTCGACCAAACATCCAATGCCATACCCGATTGGCAATGACGCGAGCGGTAAGTGGGTTCTGCTCCCATGCAATCCAGTTCGCTAGTTGTAGTCGCCCACTACCCTCGGTACGGGTTGGCAAACGGTGTTTACTCGGTGGGGAAGCTACCTGGAGAACTCCACGCGGAACAGTTTGAGCTGGCTTGTCAATTTCGCCTCGTAAGAGCAAACGTGTTTGCAACGGGTGATCACGATCTTGAGTGCCCATTGCGAACACTCGTGGCTCTCCCTGACTGGAATAGGCCTGCAAGGCCACCTCCGTTTCATCTCGTTGCGATCGAAGTCGACGGAGCATGCCACGAAAAACATTCTCTCCCGCGCGAATCTTTGCCATCGCATCCGTCACAGCCTCGGTCGCATCGTCACGCTGTTTGATGAGTGCCGCCAGCTCTTCTTGATTGAGCGTTGGCGTCCCGGGCGGCGGTCCCATGCCAGTCAGATCAAGCAGCGTTGTGGCCTGCCGAGCCTGTGCTTTCAATAGGCCATAGTGGGTTTCGGTTGATCGAAAGATTCCTGCCAACGCGTAGTAATCTTCCTGCGGAATTGGATCAAACTTATGATCATGGCATCGGGCACATGCGACTGTCGTAGCAAGAAAGGCTCGCGTGGTCGTGTCGATCTGCTCGTCGACCACATCGGCAAAGAACTTCTGCTGATCTTCCTCGCCGACGAGCTTTACTCCCAATGCCAGAAACCCTGACGCAATGACGTTGTTGGCCCATTCTTCGTCGTCAGCGATGGGCAAGAGATCGCCTGCCACCTGCTCACGGATGAACTGATCGAAGGGCTTGTCGTCGTTGAAAGAATCAATCACGTAGTCCCGGTATCGCCATGCATGTTGGTAGATATTGTTGTGGTCGCCACCGGTGGATTCGGCATACCGGGCGACATCCATCCAGTGCCGTCCCCAGCGCTCCCCAAAACGGGGCGAATCGAGAAGTTCACTGACAAGTTCTGTCACGGCTTGCTGTCGAGTATCATCGTCGATCTGCGAGCCAATCTTGCTTGTCCACCTGCTCACATCATTCGGAGTCGGAGGTAATCCGATCAAGGTGAAATAGAGTCGACGAACCAACGTTTCGGGTCCAGCATCATCGACTGGCTGCAGGCCTTGTTCGTCAAGTCCTGAGATTACGAACTTGTCGATTGTCGTTCTCGCCCACGATGAATTCTCTGATTCCGGAGCTGAATGTAGCACCGGGGTTTGATAGGCCCAAAACTGCCGGCCTTCCTCGATGTCAATTTCTGATTTCACCTCCGGGCCAATCTTCGTGACTCGCGGATCCGGTGCTCCCATTTGAATCCACGTGCGGAAATCTGCGATCACCGAGTCCGGCAACTTGCCCTTGGGTGGCATCTGGTTGCCGTCATCCATGTAGAGAATTGATTCATACAACAAACTCTTCGCTAGTGACCGAGGAACAACGGCTGGCCCAGAGTCGCCACCTGTTAACATCGATAGGCTTGAATCAAGCTTGAGCCCGCCACGCGCTTTGCCCGACTTGGTCGAATGGCACTCATAACAGTGCGTAACCAGTGTTGGGCGAATCTTTGCTTCGAAGAATGCGATTTCATCAGCTGTCTGAGCCCAGAGGACTTGAGGATTGTGCAGGTACAGCAAGACAAGCACGAAACTTAGGCAGCGCACTAATATCATAAACTTCCTCATTGTTTCTGCTTCGTAGGAGGACGCTTGGTTGGAGGTCGCTTCGGGCGCACCGCGATTACCGTTTGCCCTGCGCTAGTTGCACTGGATTGGTTGATGTCCGTTTCTCCTGTGATCACATTGACTTCAACGATCGCATTGTTCTTAGTTAGAATGCGAGCTTGTAGAGGCTTCGCCATATTTCGAAACACTTGGTGCTGCAGTCCTCCGGGCAATTCGGCGAGAACACGAAACTCGAAGGTACGGCGTTCACGCATTGCAGAAGTGATCTTTGCGGGAACCGGGACAGTTAGAGTGACTGCGTTTGCAGTAGAAGCCCCAGCTCGGAAACCTCGACCACGCCCACGGCCCTGCGCGTTCGCTCCAGCACCTCGCATGCCTCTACCACGGCCGCCTCCAACACCCGAAGCGTCTTTAGTTACCAGCATCTGCTTTCCGATGACCTTGTGAATCGTAACGAAGGTCTCCTCGCCGTCCGCCATGACTGGAGATGAGAAAATCGCCAAGGCGATTGCAGTCGTCCAGTGAAGGCACTTCATCCGCCATCGTGACATCAACTTCTCCAATGAAGACAATCCTGAATACGGAGGGCAGGCTGATTCGCCCCGCGTCAGTAGTCTTACGATTGGTGGCGAATTGCCCGCGAAAACTCGAAACTTTCAGAAAGAGTTCTTTTTCGCGTCCAATTCGACGAAGTGCGTACGATAAAGAGGTGGACTTGTAGTTCGTTAGCGAACCTACAGTTCTTCATGAACTTCAGTTCGGTCCTGCTGCCGAGGCGACAGTATGACAGATTCCCATTCCCAGGCAGATTCCAGCAATGATGCGCTCACAGATGCGTTCGTTGCGCTGTTGGTGCAGCATCGCCATTCGTTGTATGCGTTTATCGCGAAGCAGCTTGTGAATCCAGCGGATGTGGAGGAAGTATTTCAGAAGACAAGTATTGTGCTCTGGAAAAAGATCGAACAGTTCGATTTAGACGGAAGCTTCTTTCACTGGGCCTGCGGGATTGCGTTCAACGAGGTTCGGAACTTCTTGACGGTAAAGCGTCGAAGCAAGCTCCATTTTGACGATGAGTTGATTCAGTTGTTGGCTGAGGAAGCTGCTCATGAATGCGAACTGACAGAAACCCGGCTGGTAGCTCTGCGTGAATGTATGTCGGGACTCTCTTCTCGGCAGCAGGAGATTCTGCGTCGCTGCTACATGGGGAGCGACTCCATCACGGAGGTCGCGAAAGGTCTGGGGCGGGAACGCGGCGCACTGTACAAACAATTGGCTCGCCTGAAGCAAAAACTATTGGACTGCATCAAGAATCGGCTCGTCACTGGAGCCGCATCATGAACGATGAACGTCTCTTGGATTTGATTGATCAACTGGTCCTTGGCGATCTCTCGGCCGACGACCACGATCGCTTGCAGCAAACGCTCAAACAAGACGCAGTGGCGAGAGAAATCTTTCGTGAGCGAATGGACTTGGAAGCTGGTCTGCGAACATGCGCATCGGAGGAGCATCCTTCGTCGTCCGAGAGTGCGACGCCTGAGCATTCTCGTGCTGCGGGCAAAAACTACTTTTTGCTGCAAAGGAAGATCCTCGCATTCTGCATCGCTGCCAGCCTCTTCCTGATTGTATGCATTCCGCTGAGTTCTTTTCTGGGCAGGAGTAATCAGCAAGAAGTTGTTGAAAACAACGGTCCTGATCCAGTACTAGGTCAGCCTCAAGCGAAGTTCTTTGGATTCATCCGTCAACAGGATGACTGCGAGTGGAGCATCAGTCCCCCGTCGCATTCAGGAAGGCCGTCTGGAAGGTTGACCGCTTGCAAACTGGCGCTTTCGAAAGGAATTGCTGAGCTGAGTTTTGATTCCGGTACGAACGTTACTTTGGATGCACCCTGTGAGATTGAAATCACCTCGGCCGATACAGCGCGTTTGCTCGCCGGAAACGTCTTTGTCGATGTGACGGAATTATCAAACGGATTCACACTAAGCACTCCAGAATCTCAGATCATCGATGAAGGAACGGAGTATGCGGTGTCCGTGGGAGACGAGGCGACCGAAGTCCATGTCTTCGATGGACGAGTCGTCTGGATCGCTGAATCCGGAGGAGTTGATTCACAATCTTCTTTTGAGGAGCGCATCGAAGCTGGGGAAGCAAGGGGATACCTTCGCTCGAATCCATCAAAGTCCAAAATTGTTCCCTTCGGCAAGCGTCAATTCGTTCGGCACTTGGAGCAACAGGTGAAAGCAACAGCAGGAGATTCTTTACTTGCCTATGACGGGTTTGAAAACCTTGTTGGACGATTGCGACGCGGCCGCAGCGGCTTTGGATGGGCTGGCGGCTGGCAAGCTGGAGGCCAGGCACGAGGTCCGTTGGCAGATGTCGTGGACTCTCCAGACCATATTGTCTTTGGATTGGACCGCAGCGACCGTCGCCAAGTATCTCTTGCGGGCGGCTGTGACATTCGACGTACGTTTGAGAATCCAATCGAGCTTGCGGCTGGCAAAAGTGTTTTCCTGAGCGTTTTGCTTAGTCGACAAGGAGCACAAAATATTCAGGAAAGTCAGTCCCTACAGATTTCGCTTGAACCTGATCTGCCTGGACGTGGGCGGCGACTCCATCAGATCGTTTCGTTCGGAACCACGACTGAAGGATTCCCATTCATCAACAGCGGAAACAAGATCACGCAGACAGCGTCGCGCATCGTCTCAGGTCAGACCTATCTTTACGTCCTAAGAGTGGCAATCTCCGAAGATGGCACGCTCCCATCACTGCGGGTCTACCAAACTTATGAGAAAGTGGATGCCTCAGAGCCTACTGCATGGACCGTGAGTGGCGAACTCGGATCGGCTGAATATCCACTTGCTTCGATAAGGATCATCACTGGCGAGAATGCTGCGTGGCAGGTTGACGAGCTAAAAGTTGGATCGACTTGGCAAGCAGTCACGGTCGCGACCAGCGACTAGCCGATTCAAAATAGTGATCGAAACGCAAGGTTTTTCACGGTTTCAGACTCCAAAACACAAAGTGAAGCGTTTTGGAGAATTTGCATCGGCTAAAGCTCATTATTTCCTCCAAGATTCAAGGCGCCCCGTCAAACGCATCGCCGCTTCAGACGCATCTATATACGCTAGCCGTTCCGCTCATTTCATTGCAGGAGGATAAACACGAGCAAAAGCCATACGATCGCAATGGATCGCGCATCGCTAGAACGGATGTTCGGTCTGGCGCGCGGAAAGCCAGCTCGGAAAATTCTCAATCGCATCAACGCGTTTACGAAAACAACTGTTTGAGATCCAATGCAATAACAGAATCACCAATCTCTGTTTCAATCGTCGAGGAGCATGGGTAGAACTCCGGCTCAGAATCCGCTTTCGAAAAGTCATACTTCTCGAGCACTTTTTCGTTCACGTTGATGATCCAATACTTGGCGACACCAGCCTCTCGATAGATGGCCGCCTTTGATCGATCTTTCTCAAGCGATGTATCTGCGACTTCGATCACGAGCTGACAATCGCTGCCACCTGGATGCCGCTCGCGATAGTCAGCATGCGCGCCACGTACCACGGCGATATCAGGCTCGGGCTCGCTACGCTCCGTTGTGATGGGTAATTGACAGCGTAGAATGCTTCCAGCCGATACTTTCCGGTGAAGAATCTCAGCGACGAGACCAACAATAAATCCATGAATTGGGCGTTGATTCATTTTCTCGACGATCCATCCTTCTAGCAATTCAACATTGTCCTCCGGCATAAGCAGACCCAAATCGCCCAACTGATGGTACTGAGCGACAGTAAACCGACGCAGCGGCAAGGGCGGAGCTAGGGATGAATTGAGTTCGAGCCTGATTGCCATTTTTTACTTTCGAAAGACTTGCCCTATTGTACCGCGTAGGCCGCGGGAAGGCACGAATTTATTCGGCAAGTGAAGTTTGAGACGCTGCACAACCACAGGCTAGAAGCCTATGCCACGGATTTTATTGCGGGCCGAACTGCTCGTGAAAGAACTCGGCTGCCTTGCCGATGGCTTGATCACACCAGACTTGCTTGCCGAGAAAACCGTGCGGTGCATCTTCAATGATCATCAGCCCTGATTCAATACCAAGTTCTTTCATCCTCGCGCGGAATTGTTCGGCATGCGTGCTCGGATCGTCATTCTCGCCGGTGATAAACCAGCACGGTGGATCATTCTTATCCAAGTGAAAAAGAGGAGAAGCAAGTTCGTAGGTGCCGCGATTCTCCTCCTGCGATCCGCCCAGGAACTGACGCCAAATCTGCCCGCGATCCTCAGATGCTGAGACAACTTTTGTCCGCTCGGACAACAAATCCGTTTGAGCACCCATCGCCACCGCGGCTTGAATAGTGCTATGCAGATAGGGATTCCCGCCAGCTCCTTCTAGCAGGTGATGACCATCGGAGGTTGCTAACAGGGCCGTTAAATGTCCGCCTGCGGACAAACCAATCGCGCCTATTTTCGTGTGGTCGATTCCGTAGCCCCCAGCATTGGCACGAAGAAATCTCACTGCCGCGTTGCAGTCATGAATGGCTGCTGGAAACGGCGCCACGCCGCTGAGCCGATAAGAAATGGTGGCCGTCACAAAACCGCGATCTGCAAGTGCCTGTGCAACCTTGCGATGCGATGCTCGCGTTCCCTTGGCCCAACCTCCACCATGAATGCAAATCACTGCAGGCAATAAACCCCATGATTCCTTGGGACGATAAATATCCATTTGAAGTGCACGATCTCCGTACCTGGCATATTCCACGTCCAGTTTTTCACTCAGCCGGCCGAGCGTCTCCGACGGAATCATAGTTCGTGCCTCCGCATCCAAAGATCGAGATTCACCCGGTGGCCTCGCATCCAGCATCATTTCATGCTGGAAGAGTACTGCCATGCCACGCAGTTTCCTAGCAATCTCGCCGTTACGAACGAGCTTTTGTTCACCAGGATCTTGCGCCAGATCGTAAAGCTCCAGGCTCGGGTTCAGAACCAATTTCCAATTCTTCCAACGTATGGCTGATAACGCACCTTGACTGCCATGGTAGAAGAAAGCGTCATTGTATTCGTGACGTTTGATTAACGGTTCCCATTCTCCGGGTGGATCCCAGCGACGCCGCAAGGGAACATCCGCATTCAGTGACTTTTTCATCCCCGGTGCTGGAATCTGCTTCGTCTCGCCCTTCAGCATAGGACTGATATCGCGTCCATCGATGACTGGACCTTCTGGAATTCGAATTCCAGCTAATGTTGCAAGCGTCGGGAACCAGTCCATGGCACGCACTGGGACGGAGGACTCGACTCCTGACTGCAAGCCGATGCCTGGCCCCCACGCGATCGCCGGGACACGAATTCCGCCTTCATAAGTAGACAACTTACGACCACGAATTTTTTGCTCCACGTTGCGCCCGGGGCCACGCCCGTTATCCGAGGCATAGATGACGATCGTGTTGTCCTCAATCTGTAACCGTTTCAAAGCATCAATAATCCGGCCGACGTTCTGATCCAATTCTTGGATCGCATCTCCGTACTCTCCCCACTGCGACGAGCCACGAAAACCCTCGCCTACACCAAGCGGATTGTGTAGCATCGTATGAGGGAGGTACAGGAAGAATGGTCGCTGCTGGTTCTTCTCCATAAAGCGGATCGCCTCATCCGTGTAGAGTTCTGTCAGCTCGCTTGGATCGGCTGGCCGCTTCACCACTTCATCATTGCGCAACAATGGAACGCCGCCTTCTTGCTCGAAGTAGACAACTTCGACCGGGTCCAGATTGTGCAGCAAACCAAAGTAGTGATCAAAGCCCTGGTTCCTCGGCAGGAAGGGTTCGTGAAACCCTAAATGCCACTTGCCGATGCAAGCCGTCGCGTAGCCCGAATCCTGAAAGAGTTCCGCCATCGTCAGCTCATCGGGATGAATTCCTAAATCCGAATCCGCGCGATGTACCCAGATGTGATTGCCAACCCGACGAGGATAACACCCAGTCAGCAAACCGGCTCGCGAAGGGCTGCAGATCGGAGCCGCCGCATAATAATCCTTGAAACGCGTCCCCGCTTTTGCCATCGCATCAATTCGTGGCGTCTTGACTTCACTAGCGCCGTAGCAGCCCAAGTCGTAGTAGCCTTGATCGTCAACGAAAATGAAAACGATGTTGGGTCGTTTTCCGGCCTCTTCTGCGCTTTTGACCATCGCTTGGGTTGGGACCAACAGCAACAGGAAACTCAGGTGAATTCTCAAATGCATCTAACTACTCTTTTGTCAGTTTAAATCTCACCAGTTCGACTAGCTCAAGTGCAGCATTCCCTTCGCCGATTGCTCTTGGAAAACCAGTATGGATTGGCGAATTGCTTCCTTCAATGGCGTCAACGCGGCTTTGGGAAAGGCCTTGCAGAAGGGCTCAAAATCGAGCTCGCAGATAAACGGCACTTCATCCTGACCGTGCGTGATTCCTGGATCTTCGATTTCGAGTTCCGACGCGAGTTCTTGAATCAGTCGAACGAAAGTTGCCGAATCCGCCGTGTGTCCAGGAAGAGTAAAACTTGCGTAGCCTTCAAAGGGCTCCAGAAGCGTATTCGCGACGGCGGCTCCGACATCGTGCGCATACAAGTAATCTTGCTTGGACCTGTACGGAATCTCATAGGGCTTTCCAACTGCCAAGTGCTTCATGGCGGTGGTCGGCGTGGCAGTCAGGCCGCGATCTCGACCTGGCCCAAATAACGCCCCTGGTCGAATATTGATCGTCGGCACTCCTGTTTCCTCGTGGAACAAACGCGACACGTGCTCGCCGGCCAATTTCCAAACGCCGTACACGTTGACTGGACTCGGATCGGAAAGCATGGGAACTTGGCCTGCAGGATAAGAATCACGCGGGCCGTATACGGCAACAGAACTCGCGAAAACGACACGCTGCACCGCAAGATTGCTTTGTTTGATGGCTTCGATCAGGTTCTGTGTGCCTGCCAAGTTGATTTGGAGTCCCATGTCGCGATTGGCGTTGCAGTCAGGAGTCTGCAGCCCAGCCATATGTGCGACGTGCGTAATCTGGCGCTCGTCGAGAACAGCTTGCAGATCCTGGACGCTTCGCACGTCGGCCGCGACCGCGTTCACGCGTCCATTACTCTCAGGGAATTCCTGCTCGACGCTCGCCTGATCGGCTTTGCGGCTGAGAATCACAATCTGGCAATCGTAGTGCTTGAGCAACCACTGCGTCGTGGTCACCCCAATGCAGCCCAAGCCACCAGTGATCAGAACGGTCGGATTCGAGTCGTCGGGCGAAGTTTGCATGGATTTACTTGGGAAAAGAGGCGGCTAGTCTTGCTCGCTTGAGACCTTGGGAATTCAAGCCGGACAGTATAGCAACCCCTGCGACTCACTTGTTTCCGCCTCAGGTTACAATGTGCACATTCCTGCGTAGCCATAAAGTCCTCCAATCTGAAGAACCCCGCCATGACATTTCCAGCTCCGACAGTGAGAGGGTCGCTGCCCGCCATTGCAATCCTGACCGGCTTTATGCTTTTCAACGCTGGAAACCTGAGTTTTTCATTAGCTCAAGACTTGCCCAACATCGTCATCGTGTATGCGGACGACTTGGGATTTGGTGACTTATCTTGCTACAACGACAAGTGCGCTTATGAGACGCCAAATCTTGATCGAATGGCGGCGGAAGGAATCCGGTTCACCGACGCGCATAGTCCATCTACCATTTGTTCTCCATCGCGCTATGGACTTTACTCAGGGCAACTCGTTTGTCGCACTGGTCGCGGATCAAGGGCCTTTGAAGGCCCCGGCGGGCCTAGCTATATCAAGCCGGGCGAATTGACGATTGGAGCAATGCTACAGTCGAAGGGCTATCACACTGGCATCTTTGGCAAGTGGCACGTCGGTTTAACTTGGCGCGACAAAGATGGAAAGCAGCTAGGTGGAGGATTCAAGAATTCGCTGCTAATCGACTATCAGAAAAGTACACCGCTAGTGGACGGTCCTAATGCTCGTGGTTTCGACGAATCATTTGTGACGCCGAATTGCCCAACAACGGATCCACTGTACGTTTATATCGAAAATGGAATGGTTCCCATTCCAGCCAGTGAGCGTCACAAGCGAGATAGGCTGCCGAATCCTGGCGGCAAGTGGAGGTGGGATAATGACGAAGGTTGGATGTCACCAGGTTACGACTTTGTGAACGCCGATTTGCTGTTTTACAACAAAACTGTTGATTTCATCAAGTCGCACCGAGAGTCTTCGCCCGACCAGCCCTTCTTCGCCGTTCTGTCCACTCAGATTTGCCATGCACCAGTGCTTCCAGCGGAAGAATTCAACGGAGCGACTGAGGCTGGAGCGCGCGGCGACTTTGTGCATGAGCTGGATGTGCTCGCCGGAAGACTTTTGGCTGAACTCAAAGCGCTCGGAATCGACAAGAACACTTTAGTGCTTTTCAACGCCGACAATGGTCCCGAAACGATGCACACCGTTTGGATGCGGCAAGACCATCAGCATGATGCTGCGGGTGGCAAACGCGGCATGAAACGCGACGGCTGGGAAGGCGGGCACCGCGTTCCGTTTATCGCCCGCTGGCCAGCAGCAATTCCTGCAGGACAAGTTTCTGACCAGCTGACAAACACAACCGATATCTTTGCAACATTGGCTTCGCTGGTCGGTTATCAGCTGGAAGACAAGGATGCAGTAGATAGTTTCGACATGCTACCGGTGCTTCTCGGCGAGCAGGACAAAGCAACTTCGATTCGCCCCCATATGCTGACACAAAGTTTCCGCGGCGAGTTCCAATTGCGTCAAGGCAATTGGAAGTATCTCGACCACAAGGGCTCAGGAGGAAACAACTACTCCAAGGGCATGCTCCAAGCTTACGTGCTTGACGAGAAAGAACCTGAGGCAACTGGACAACTCTACAACTTGACAGAAGATCCTGAAGAAACGAACAATCTGTTCTTTGCCGAAGCCGACAAGCGGAAAGAACTCCAAACGCTTTTGAAAAAGCTGACCGACAAGGAAGGCGGGCGCAGCGCTCCAACTGGCCGCAAGCCCAGAATTTAACTTGCTTCCCCACCACTCCGCAGCATCAGTTGATGCGCCGAAACCACAGCCATATACCTTTGAGACTAGCAAAGGTATCAATCAACCCCACACATTTTTCCCTGATTTGAGATGAGAGCCATGAAAACTGCACCGCGTCCAGCATCGTTTGTATCAGGATTTGGGCTGCTGTTTGTCGCCACGGCCTGCCTTGCACAAGATTCGAAAGTCGCAGTCATGGAAACGGCTTTCGGAAAACGTGCGGATGCGTCGAGCTTCGAAGATGCAAAGATGGCAGGGTACTCGGCCATGCAAATGCATTCTGGACAACCAGAAGGAATGCAACGCAACAAACCAATCGATTCATCTATTGGCTTGGCCATCGCAGACGATCCATCGCAGCTCGCTAGATGGAAGGAAGAGTCTCGGAAGCATGGCGTTGATATTATTTCGCTTTGTGCTGGCAGCCTCAATCGCTGCCAGATTTGGGACAAAGACCGTGAAGTCGCAATGCGCATCGCAAAACAGACCGTCGCAGCCTGCGAAAAACTCGATGTGAAGGTTATGCTGTTCCCGTTCTTTGGACCCTCAAATTTTCAGGAGAGCGATGAAGCCCTTCAAGGTGTCGCCGACTTCATGCGTGAGTTCGTTCCTTACGCGGCAAAGAAAAACGTCACCGTAGGTATCGAAGCGCCGGTAACAACGGTTCGGGTCTTGGAGCTGTTGGAAATGCTTGACTACCCGGCTCATCTCAAGATCTACTATGACACAGGCAACTTATTCGAAAAGGAAGACATCTACGAGACAATTCGCAAATATTGCAAGCAACATTTTTGCGAAATCCATATCAAGGCCGCCGGAGGACTCATCGTTGGCCAAGACAAAATTGACATCCCAAAGCTGGCCAAGGCACTTGATGCAGCCGAATACGATGGGTGGCTCGTCTACGAGGCCAACCGCGAAGGAAAAGAGCCAGTCGGCAATCGACAATCCATTCTGGAAATCATCCGAGCTCGGCAGTGACTTTATCTGCTGGATGACTCCCGCGTCACAATCAAGTGCTAGCCGCTTGGCGGGATCGCCGTTCGATTATGGCCGCGTGCATTTTTACAGCTTGTAAACCCTGCAAGTTTCGATAATTAATTGGCAGCTTGACGCACTTTATGTCACATGAAGTTTGAAATCCCCGTGCCAGAATCGTTAAACTAGATGTCTCCCCGCCAAGGGCTCCCTTCACCTCTCGACCATTTCTTGCCGACCAGAAATGAAGTCAACGCCCCTCGCCAACTCCATCATCTTCGCCATTAGCGTCAGCATTGCTTGCTTTGTTCCACCTGATCGTTCCGGAATATGCGAGGAAACAACCGCC
>JBCCEO010000151.1:0-12792 GCA_039030255.1 Planctomycetota bacterium
ACTATAAAACGAACAATTAGAAAACTCAAGATTAAATTATAGTACATTAAGCGTCCTCAAGCAATCCAATTCCCAATTGCCGTACGCCATCTCAGTGTCGCTCTCGTAAAATCAAAGTGCAGTGTCCCCATTCATACCTGCTGTTTAACGGATAAAACAAAGCTTTCCTAAAGCTTAGCTAGAGGTTCAATTCCTCTTGGTGGTGCTCCCATTCTCGTTAGCCTAGCCCAGGCTATTCTTCGGCTGCGCGAAAAGCAGCAGCCATTGCATCCTGCAAGCCGAGTTGATTCGCGAAATCGGACCATTGCCGCACCGCTCGCTTGACTTGATCCATGATCGAAGTGGCCTTAGCCTGCTCCATCCGAAAATACTCGGCCACCGCTAGTGCCAGCCCTAAGTCCAATGAGTTGTCAGCGTAGGAAACGCTTAAACTCAATCCCGTTCCGGCTGGATCTGGATTGATGTCGCAGACCGGGGAATGCCTCGTTGCTGGCATGCAAATTGCTCGTCGCACCACAAGCCAATTCGACATCCTTACTATCAGCCGCAACAACCTTAGTGCATCGATTGCCGATCTTTCTGACTCGCTACCTTTGTGAGCCGATTTCCGCAATTGGTCGAAAGTCGGCAGTCGCAGATTCCGCTATTGCAGACACCACGAAGCCAGCCCAATCGTCCTTTGACAATCGACTGCTACGCCCATCAGAAAGCTCCAAATCAAAACCTGATGCTTGGCCTACCCCTACGTACTTCAGGGTCACTTACCAGGTTATCTCGCGAACCAAATTCCTTATCGCTAGCTCTACAACAATCCGAGGGACCATTGGAAAATCGCACAAACCCGAAAAGCTGAACCAAATCCTGAGGGCGCTCAAGCTCTTACAGTGAAAAGACGATCCAAGACCTCACGAATCAATTGGTAGCTTGCTTCAAAACCAGAGTCATGGCCCACCCCCCAACTCATAGCGGCAAGAAATCACAATTCCTCCACCCGTCAGTTATAGGCCTATGCAACGAGATGCTTTCGGAGAGGTGCAGCCTACAATCTTCATACCCCCCGGTGGAATGCAAGTTAAGGCTTATTGTCAAAAAACGTAAAGCATTTAGTTGCAATTGAAAAAATGTCGTGTTAAACATAACACAGATTGAAAGTGAGAATTCATTCTTGCCTCTCATTTTTTCAAGAGGACTCTCCATGAGTGATGCTTTGCGTTTAATGGACGGCTCATCTATCGACTTATCTTACCGCGCCGTCCCTCCGGCCAACTCGTCTTAGTTACGCCCCGAGCTTCCAAACTGCAAGCTGGACCATTAATTATCTCGATGGTACGGGTTTAATTTCTACGTAATTGTGATTCGCAAGAGTCTCTTGTCCGTGTGACCCAAGGTGTCATAGACGGCAGCAAACTATGCTGCGCAACCGGCGAATGATCGAAAACTCACGAGAACACTAGGCACAAGAATCTCTTTGTGCCGCATACGAAAATATGATTCCATGGCAAATCAAAATCGACTTTTTAAGCTCAACAAAAAGTCCTCGAATTCCGTTGCTCGTGAGAAGCTACGACGTCAGTTACAGGTTGAAAGCTTGGAAGTGCGGCGAGTCTTGACTGCTGGATTCGCACCTGCGTATGAAAGCCCTGTTTTCTCGATAGCTCCGCAAGAAACGAATGGAATAGAACTTGAAAGCGGGCTCATTGCTGAAGGTGAAGCAAATGATGTCACTGTACTGGAAGATAACTCTCATGTGTTTTCGTTAAGTGATTTCCCAGCAGTGGATGAATACGGGAATCCTGCAGAAACATTCTATTTGCATGGTGCGGGCGGGTACTTTACTGCTCATCTTCACGGCAAGTTGTTGCTGCATGGACAAGAAGTACAGTTGGGCGCTGGAAGCGTGCCTGTAACACGTGATGAGATCATTTCAGGCGCTCTCGTGTATCAGCCGGTCCCTAATGATCCCTTCCAAGACCCCAGCCGAATCGAAGAGTTCTACTACACAATCAATCAGCTTCCACCTGGTCAATATTACTTCATGCAAATTAACTTGCTGCAGGTAAATGACCAGCCAATTACACAAGACGTTGCAAGGACCATTTTAGAAGAAGCAACTTATGCTTTCGAGAGCAGTGATTTTCCATTCAACGACGGTGATGGCTATTTCTTTGGGCATGGTGATTATGTCAATGATTCTTATTACTATACGTCTCCGCTTGAAAGTATTGTCATTACGAGCTTGCCTTACGCGGATCACGGTGAGCTAACTCTTGGTGAAGTTCCTGCATTTGTGGGACAAGAAATCTCAAATGCCCAACTTGAGAACCTGAAATTCAGGCATCTGGATTACACCGATCCGAATCCTTCGCAAGATACAAATCCAAAGCACTTTGTTGATGTAAATGGCGACGGTTTATTCACAGACATAGACGCGTTAATCATCATAAACATCCTTAACGGTTTTGATCGGCCACCGGGGACCTATCCTGATACAAACAAAGATGGTTACATTTCGCCGATTGACGCACACCTAGTCTTGTATCACCTGCAATACTATGGCGACGCGGCAGCGGGATTTCAGTTTCGCGTGAAAGACTCAGGAGGCACTGCATATGGTGGCGTCGATATCAGTGAGAGTGCCGCGTTCGGATTTCACATTATCCCAGTCAACGATGCGCCAGTAGGAAGTGATGTAACCCGTTACATCAACGAAGACTCGGGGGCTTATGCTTTTCAGTCGTACGATTTCCCCTATTCTGATCCGCACGACCTCCCTGGCCAGGAATTTGGCGGAGTGAAAATCACAAGTTTGCCGGATCCAGCCCAGGGAGCACTTACGCAAAACGGAATCCCAGTCGCGAGTGATACCGATCTAACTGCCCTCCAGATTACCCAGTTGCGTTTCATACCCGCGCAAGATTTTAACGGTGCAATAAGTTTTCATTTCCGCGTATTTGATGAGACCTACAATGCTGGCGGTGGGAATCCGTTTGGAGGTGATCCTTCTGGAGGAAACGAGGGCCCGCATGGGATAGATACGCAAGATCGAACATTCACTTTTCAGGTTCAACCGGTTAATGATGCCCCAGTTGTTCTAGACAACTCTCTGATAGATGTTGGGACAACCACAGAAGACAGCATCAATGGGGTTGGATGGTCCGTCGCAAGCCTCCTCAATTTCGGCGGCCTTGATAGAGCAGAAGACATAGATGGTGACGAACTCGGAATAGCCGTTACCTATTCGTCAATTTGGGTTGGGCAGTGGGAATACTCTCTAGACTCTGGAAATAGTTGGACCGACGTGGGCGATACTCTAACAGACGGAGTAGTCCTGCTTGGTCCGCAAAACCGCGTACGATACCAACCGAATGAAAAGCAAGGAATTACAAATACACGCCTTGGGTTTCGCGTTTGGGACCAGACCGAACATGGAATTGGAGATCGAATTTCGATTGGGCCATGGCACACTGAAAGCGCTTTTAGCTTAGCTTCGCTGGAAGCCAAATTGGCTGTTGATCCGATCAATGATGCTCCGTTCTTTCAAGATCTGGCTGCCCGCAATCTGGGAAGCATTACCGAAGATGAAATCATTCCGAGCGGCATAGCTGTTTCAAGCTTTGTAGGCGTTGTTCAAGATGTAGATTTCGCTTCCGAAATCCATCCTTCGCCTGGAATTGCGGTGACAGACACATCCGGTGCAGGTACATGGCAATATCAACACGGTACGTCAGGAACCTGGATTCCGATAGGGTCCGTTTCTGAGACGGTTGCGTTGCTGCTTCCGGGCGACTGGAATGTAAGATTTGTTCCCAATGGAGTTACTGGAACAACGGCTCAATTGACTTTCAAGGCGTGGGATCGACCCGATAATTTCAGTGATGGAGCGCTAACAAGCACGCTGCCTTCTGGCGGTGTTACGCATTTCAGCCTTGCTTCAGTTGCTGCGGATCTTACCGTCACTGACGTGAATGACGCACCCACAGCCAGCGACATTCCCAACCTCCACTCTGCTGACGGAACACGTTTCGCCACCGATGGGGACGCACCACCGGTAGACATGAATACGTTCTTTAGCGATCCGGATGGTGACATATTGCAATTTACCGCAACGACTCTTCCCCCATATTTAACAATTAGTAGCGATGGTTTGATCACCGGTCAGCTTGGCTTCTCGGCATCAGCCACATCACCGTATTCCGTCATTGTTACTGCCACTGATCCGTCGGGAATCTCTGTGACTGGCAGTTTTACGTGGAATGTTTACAACGAACCACCGGACGCACAAGACGACCAATTTAGTGTAGCGGAGGATATGAGTTTCCAGTCGGCGTCAGGCTTTTTGCTTTCCAACGACATGGACTCCAATACGGACGGCGACAACCTGATGCTTACCGAGGTAAACGGTGATGCCAATTTGCTGAATACACAGACGCCTGGCTCACATGGAGGGCTATTTACGATCAACGCTGCCGGTGATATTTCTTTCGATCCAAACGGTGAATTCGAAGGACTGTCGCAGGGCTTGATAAGCGAAAGTCTAATAAGCTACACCGTTACTGATTCGCAGCAATTGAGTAGTACAGCGCAGATTACTGCATCCGTAGTTGGCGTGAACGATGCACCTACGTCAATCACCATTCCTGATCGCCTCGATCTAATGGGTTCGTTTATTTCATGGTCAATGGCCGAGTACTTTAGTGATGTCGACGCGCATGACACTCACGTCTACCAAGCCGTCAATCTTCCTCAAGGGCTGTCATTACATTCGTCCTCAGGCAACATCCAAGGTTACATTTCGTCGTATGACGACGAAGATGTCACAATTACTTTTACGGACAATCATGGGGCGAGTACGTCACAGTCCTTTCATTGGATTATCAACGCTGCACCCAATGCTCCAGACGTTACCGTTAGTAACAGCCTGGAGAATAGTATCGCCAGCGGCAATGTTTTGACAAACGCGACCGACGCGGATGGCGATTCTCTGGTTGTCTCTAAAGTAAAATCAGACTCGTCACTGGTTGGCCAATCTGTCCGCGGGTTTCCAAAAGGATTTTTTGTTATTCAGGCCAACGGCGACTTCACGTTTGATCCGGAATTCGAATACGACAATCTTGCCTACGGTGAGACCGCTAGCACTCATGTCAGTTTTCGAGTCGCTGACATTCATGGCGCGGAAGATCCAGCCACCTTGACGGTGGAAATCCTAGGGCTCAACGATCCCCCAGAAGCAGAGACAATTCCTGATCAATGGGCAACCATTGGACAATCAGCCGCAATTGATCTCACTGACTTTTTCTCGGATGTAGACAACGGCGCAGTCCTGATCTACTCGGTGGATAGTCTGCCTCCGGGGCTTAGCCTGGACGCAACCACGGGTCTAATTACGGGTATTTTGCCAGTTACTGCGAGCGACTCCTATAGTTCTGTGGTAACTGCTACCGACGAACACGGCGCCTCAGCATCGGAGGTGATGACCATTCGCAAAAACACAAAGCCAACAGCTACCACTGATTTTCGAGTGACGGACGAAGACAACGGGCTTTTGACTGGCGATGTGATTACAGGTCAGATCTTTGCGGGCGACGGAACCTCGAATCCTCCAGATGTTGACCCCGAGGGAGACGCCCTTACAGTAACTCAAGTAAACGGACAGAGCAGTAATGTCGGCAGCAATGTAGCAGCAACAAACGGTGGCCAAGTTACGATCTACTCTACGGGCTACTATGTCTTCAACTTATTAGATGACTTCGACGATTTATCGCTTGGTCAACAACGCGTCACGACAGTCGAATATCGCGTGGAAGATCCACACGGTGGTTGGGATACTGCTCAGATCCATGTCACAGTTACTGGAGAGAATGATGGCCCCACCAGTTCGTCTCCTATTCCGCAGCAGTCTAGTCAGGATGGCTCGTCGGTCATTTTGGACATTTCGTCGTACTTCAGTGATCCAGATGCTGGCGATACGCTTTCGTATAGCGCTAGCAATTTGCCTTTAGGCTTACAAATAAATCAGGTCACCGGAGTCATTAGTGATAATGGTGGTGGCATCGATCACTTAGCTTCGCAGTCGAGCCCGTATTCGTCGACAATTACTGCAATCGATCCTCATGGCCTCACTATCAGCTCGACTTTTCAGTGGGTTGTTACGAATCCAGCACCAGATGCGATTGACGACATATTTTTCACCGACGCAGGATTCGCGATCAGCGAGAATGTACTTCAGAACGATATTGATGATGATCCACTAACAGTAAGTCGAGTGAATAGTCAGGCCGCCAATGTAGGCATGCAGGTACCAGGAAGCAATGGTGGTCAGTTTACGATCAATGCTGATGGTAGCTTTGTGTTTGTGCCAGGAACGGATTTCGACGATCTAGCGGTTGGGGATTCTCGAGACACCGAGGTAACCTACACGGCTCAGGATGTACAGGGACTAGAAGACGATGCAACCCTCAGAGTCACGGTGCGTGGATCCGACGGTGCCCCGCCGATAGCTAACCAAAACAATGAAGACTTCGAACAAATCACACCATTGGATGTTTCAGGAAACTTCAACGGTTTTGGGCTCTCATTTACGGCCCAAGGGCTTCCACCCGATTTGACGATTAGCGCGGCAGGTGTGATCTCTGGGAGATTGCATCGATCCGCATCGGTGAACAGTCCTTATACGGTTACTGTTACCGCTACAGACGCATTCGGCCAACAAACGTCCAAGACATTCGTTTGGACTGTTACAAATCCCGTGCCCGTTGCAAACGACGATGCGTACACGGCTAACCAAGTTCGAACTATTAGCGGTGACGTATTGGCCAATGATACGGACGAAGACCCATTGATTGTATCTCTAGTCAATGGCGTTTCTGGCAATGTTGGTGCTTCTACAGCCGGAAGCGCTGGAGGGACTTTCAGCATCCAACAGAGCGGCCTTTTTCTTTTTGATGCTGGTGGCGATTTTGATGATCTTGGCCAGGGACAACTCCGCACTACCAGCATTGTTTACACGGCGGATGATCAAGAGGGGGGATCTGCGTCCGCAACTCTAGTCGTTACGGTCGTCGGACCTCTTAATGCACGACCAACCAGCGCTGATGTTGAACGCACGATCGATGAAGACAGTATCTATAGCTTTGTCGCTACGGATTTCCCTTTTTCCGATGCAGACGCTGGCGATAGCCTAACCTCCGTTCGCATACCTTCGCTACCTGACGCGGGAGTCCTCTATGTCCTGGACCCAACTTCGACACCGCCCGAAATTCCAGTCGCCGCGGGTGAAATCATCTTGGTCGATGACATCGCCGACTTGCGCTATGCGCCTGCGCCCGATGGCTTCGGAAATCCATACACTCGATTCGACTTCGCAGTTTCGGACGGAAAGACCTATTCCACTAACCACAAGTTTACGTTCATCGTCACGCCGGTGGCAGACAGCCCCATTGCGGTAAACGACCGCTACCTCGCGATCAAAGCCCCAGATACTCCACTTCGAGTCAGCTTCAATCGAGGTTTGTTAGCCAATGACTACGATGTTGATTCTACGTTGCTGACAGTATCTCAGTTGGGCAGCACGCCGGCGGGTTCAGGAACGATGACCAGCATGACTACTTTAGGCGCAATCATTACGTGGACAACCGATGGGGCGTTCACGTATGAGATTCCCGCGAGCGCGTTCGATCCCTCGAAGAACTCAGATCATTTCAACTACTGGGTGACCGATGGAACGCTAACCGACCCAGCAACTGTACATATATCGCTTGTTGCCCCGACGACGTTGGGCCTGCCTCCATTGCAGGACGCTTTCGTCAGAAGCGACCAGCCATTTGACAACTTTGGTGATGAGACGATTCTAAGAACAAGCGGTGAATTGGGGGCAGAGCACGCCGCAATTTTGATGTTCGATTTATCCTCTGTGCGAGGGGATATTACGGACGTCGAGTTGAATTTAAAAGCGGAATTGCCGCCTACCAACACAGCAGATCACACCTGGGAGATGTCCGAACTAGAGTGGGATGAAACTTTGATGCGTTGGGTAGATCTGCCATTTGGTTTTGCGGCTACCGGAACGGCCAGCCAATCGACGCCAGGCGAGATCGCTCTGAATGTCTCACAGGCTGTTCGTGAAGCAGTAGCGCTTGGCACACGTTATGCTTCATTCACAATACGGCATGACGGCACTTTCCCCATCGACTACGCAAGCAACCAACACAGCAACGCGGCACTGCGGCCCTATCTGTCTGTGTCCGGAGGAATCTCTTCCAACGCTCCTCCTACGCCGCCTGGAATCTCATCTACCTCAATCTTTGAAAACTCTGGTGTTGGAACATTCGTTATACCGAGCAGGTTTACCGACTCGAACATTGACAGCGTGTTCCATTGGATCGCCGAGGGGAATCCAAATGATATGCTTGCGATCAACCGGGAAACAGGTCTCGTCACTGTTAACGACGCAAAACTCCTGGATCACGAAATCACTCCCAATTTCGGACTCGTCGTAGGCGCTGTTGATTCGTGGGGAGCAGAGTCCTACGCTTCATTTGCCATTACCGTGAGAGACGTCAATGAATCACCATCTATTGGTAACGTCAAACCGATGACGGTTTCCAACCAGGCTCAACCTTTCACTTCGATTGGATTTGTGCCTGCGAACGACCCTGATCATGACACTTTGACCTATACAATTGCCTCTGGAAACATCGGTGGGATTTTCTCCCTGGACGCCAACGGTCGACTTCTGGTCACCAAGCCAGAAAGTATCGAAACACGAAGTTATGTTCTAACTGTTCGTGTTTCTGACGGGGAATTTGAGACTGAGGGAACAGTCACCATTAATGGGACAAAGGGTTTAGATCCCGCGCCCACGGTTGAAGATGAGGCTGAATATCCCGTATCTCATAAGAAAAAGCTGACTTTCAATGCGGCAGCGTCATTTGAGAATAAGGCTGGAGCTGAGAATTATGCGGTCACGTTCAAAAAGAGTGATGGAACATTTGCCGCTGAAGGTACGCCCGTTGTTCTCACGCATGGATCATTGACGGCCAACGGCGATGGCACTTTCACCTATGATCCCGATGATGACCTGCTCGGGTTAGGAACTTGGAGTCCAGTCAATGATGTTACAGGACGACCAATTCGTTTTACGTTGGACGAACAACAAGTTGAGTTTGTTGTCATAACCGATCTGGACGCAAATGGTCAACCGAACGCGGATGCGACTCCAGTTCACTCTGGCAATTTCACGGTTCAAATTCGAAACGACCTACCCATCTTCCGAGGAGACTTGCAGCACAATACTAGCACTCAGGATTTAACTGAGGATTTGGTGCTGTCGGAGTCAAGCCTTGAACCGAGCTTGTTCATAGACATGACAGACCTCATAGCACCTCCGCTACGCGCGAAATCTCACAGCTATGTGGTCGACCTGAACGAATTGTTCGTTGACCCAGACGGAGATATCATTGACGTCCAGAACATGCTTAGTATCACGGGCGGCGTGACATCAGACCCGAATGAGGTCACGGTTTCTCTAGGCGCAGTCTTGTCATCGAACCGAGAACTCAAGGTTGCAAATCTTGGCGATGGCATGCTTCAAATCTCACATGATGTGAGATGGAGCGATAACTTCAACGCGAATGCGGCAGGTTATCAATTCCAAATTGATGTTACAGACGGCCAACACGTAGGCGGCGAACCGCTTGAGTTTCGGTTCACGCTTCCGGTGAAACTCAATTACGTCTCTCCTGCAAGCAGTGTTGACTTAGCTCTGAAGCAAGATCCTGCAGTAGTCACCGTGACAAGATTCCCGGATGAGCTTCCAAGCACGCCCGTCGTGGATGCGCAGGAATGGTCAGTGAGCGCGAGCGATATGCGGAGCACTCTAGGCTACCAAGCTGTGCAATTGGTCGGCGAGACACCAGTCGAACTACGCAATGGCCGCTTGCTTTTGTCACATACTACCAGCCTGGATTCATCGGGCGGTAACGCCGAAGTGTCCCCGGCTGGATTCGTCTATGATTCGCAACTGCACAACGACGAAGCTCCCGTGATCCACGCGACACTCAAGCGTCAAACGGGAGCGAATGCGCCAACCAAGATTACGGCTCGACTGGTTTGGAAAGACCACCGAACAGCCGTTGATGATCAAATCACCACAGTGACCTACGATCCCAACTCGCTCGGGGCCCTTGCAAATCAAAACGAGTTCCTACTCGCCATCCAGCCCGATGTGCAAACTTATGCGTCTGGTGTCTACAAATGGGATCTGGAGGTCGAAATGGAGTTTCATAGTGCCCAAGCACCGGGCGCGAGAGAAACCTACGTTTGGACGACCGCCGGCGAATCTACGGTTGTTGCAAATCGTCGTGTTTCAGTTGACGATTTTGATTCATTCGCCTGGAGTTCTACCTCTGATCGTTCTGATTTCGGAAACGGATGGAACTTGGCCGGAATGCCGACACTCACGGCGGACAAACGCGTCGCCGGTCCCGGTACGGACAATTCCAGGATTGTCGTTGCTTTCCCTGGGCAACCACCTCGAATCTTCCACGATCCATCGGCAAGCAACTGGTCTTTTAGCTCAGGCCCTGGGCATATGCACTCCATCACGCACAGCACAGACTACGAAGCCCGAACAGAATTCGGCGCGCTCGAATACAACCAACTCGATGGAACCGATAAGTTCGTTTACACTTCCGAACGAGGAACCGAATACAAGTTCCAGCGTTTCGATGCTCAAACGGCAGTTGGTGAAGGTGCTCCACGATTCTTGCTTGTAGAAGTCGATCCGATCAATGCTCCTCCGATGACGATTCAACGGAACCCTGTAGAGGACACGACGCCCAGTCCAAATGGACTGGCCTATGGCTCGATTGAATCGATCACCTTTTCTGACGGCTCGACTGCCAACGCAACGGCTTGGGAGGAAGGCTCCGTTCGTGTACTGCAACTTCCAGGGAGCGAGAACAATCAGAGCCGCGAAATTACCTTCACCTACGATTCTGATGGTAATTTGACGGAAATTTCGCAAAACAACTTTGACACCCGAGGTGGCATTGGCCCTGGACCTGGCGTCAACTTTGACACGCCAGATCGAGTTCGAAAATTCGTCTATGACGGCGAAGATCGATTGACCGCCGCCCAATGGATTCAGAACGGTTCACAGACGGCCATCGAGCGTTCTCAAAATTTCGGCTATAGTCCCCTTGGCCAACTGAATCAGATAAAGATTGGCGAGGACTCCGAACAGCCCTTGACCTATGACATTGAAACTCTCGCCAGCGTCGGGCTGTCCGCGAGTTCTACCAACCTCCCATTGACTTCGCTCCGGGATCTACGGACATCGGTTCGTCAAGGCAGCGACTTGCATCGGTATGATGCGGGCAATCCTACAACGGGAGTGAGCCTGGCTGGTACGCACGTGGAGGAGACAGTCTATTCACGGGCTGGGTTGCCGACTCTAGTGCAGTCCTACTATGAGTACGGTAATCAAAAATATGATCCTGTCCGAACCGAGACTCGCCACGACTTCTTCGGATCAGCGCGGACTTCGGTTCTCCGAGATACGTTCCTATCTTATGACACTGGTGGACTATTCACTCCAAATCGCGAGTTGGAAGACGAATCTGGCCGTGACTGGACCTACTTCGAGTACGACTACGACACTCCATTGTCCTACGAATCGAATTCAGATGACACGGGAACATTTGACCCCAACCAGCCGTTGGGAACGGACGCTACCGCCAAGTATGACCCGACTGATTTCCGCGGAAATCCAACTAAGATCCGTGCGGTAAACGGAACGACAACTATCGAATACGAAACGGACGATGAGGTTGCATACTTCAAGGGACTACCGTATCGAACTGTAAGTATTGTCGGAACCACTGCCGACACATTGTTTGATACAAAAGGAAGGCCTACGCGCGTATTCACTCCTCGAGTTGGTCAAGCTGACTACTTAGAAACTTGGGTTTACTACGAAGACAACTCAGGTTTCAACAATTCGTTTCAATTGCAGACGCATACCAATCCTCTGGGGCTTGAAACCACTTATCAGTATGATAATCGTCGAAGACTCCAGACCGAAGAAATCCTCGATGACGACTCCGATAGTGTACGGACTCAGTTTTTTTACAACAACTTTGGAAACTTGGACGAAGTAGTTCTTCGACAGCTAAGTTCCAACCAAGTAGCCAGCCGCATACGCAACGTGTTTGACGCGGTTGGCTTTCTTCGTGAATCAACATCTGAAGACTGGGCATCAAGTATCGAAAGCATGTCGCAGCTTGATTACGACGCCGATGGACAACTTACGGAATCACGACGTTATGAGGTGCAACCGTTTGGCGGAGGAGCGGACGTCGTCTCGACAACCACTTCGGAGATCGACACAAGAGGACTTGTGACCTCCTCTACTGCAGGTGACTCGGCCCAGAACTACCCTATCGTCTATGATGACTCTGCCTTACCCGCCTTCCATGCGACAATGTACGAATACTATTCAGATGGAAGTCCAAAATCGATTACGGCTCCTCAGAAGATCATCAAGCATGACCTTTCCGAAGATGACATTCAGACGTTCTTCTTTGCGAATCCTGGCACCCGTGAGACATGGACGGTGCAGACCGGCCTTGCCACGAAGTCGGAAGTCGCAGCCGACCTGAACGTAGAGACGTCTTATACCAATGCTGTCGCGCGTACGAAGCTCGACTCATGGGGACGCACGATTGAACAAGAAGACCTACTAACTGGCGCCCAAACGACATTCGAATATGGGGACTATCGTTTTGATACACC
>JBCCEO010000152.1:0-12767 GCA_039030255.1 Planctomycetota bacterium
CAAAACAAAAGCACGCCAACAGAAACCCCAGAGCTCCCAGGCCACCCATTCCTCCCGGTCCACTGGCATTTCGAAGCCGCTTAAGGCAGATTTCAGTTACGCAAATCATTTCACACTCCAAGTGAACGCCTTCGGCAGCAATAGAGATCTCTTTGCCATACTACCGAATTTTGTCGTCCAAGTGAAACACTTACGGACGGCTTACTGTAGCTGGTTCGGCAAATACAGGCAAATCTTGCACCAGGATACGACTGGACCCAAATTCAGCCAATTTTGGACGTAATTAGGCAATCCCACACCTGTGAACGGACGCCTCCAAATTCGATATCGTTCCCGTTTTGCAAACGATTTGGCTACCACTCTGCAGGGTGGCATTACCTAAGTTAATATATCAGCAATCAACGTTTGACTATGTCTGTCCACGTAGGGACGCATTTTAGGAAATCCAACCGTCTATGATGTCACTGAATTCTCTGCGAAGTACTTCACAATGGCTGGTTTATATCCCAGTCCTGATTGCGATCCACTGCCTTTCTTCGCTGAGTTGTTTTTCGCAAGAGGAATCTGAGGAATCTGATTTCCCACCGGTCCCTATGGAATCGATTCGCAAATTGGACGCGATACGATGTATTGATAAGATCGTCGTCGACGGTCGAATCGACGAAAAATCCTGGGAGCAGATTCCTTGGTCTGTCCCTTTCGTGGACCTGATTTCTGGCAAACCGACGATTCATGACACAACGGTGAAAGTCGCCTGGGACAACCAGCATCTTTACTTGGCGTACCTCATTGAAGAGCCATTTGTAAGAGCCAAATTCACCGAACGTGATAGCCCGATTTACCAGGATAACGATGTCGAATTCTTCATCGCGGGAGAAGATGGCTACTACGAGTTCGAAATCAATGCCCATGGAACGATATACGAGGGCCTATTCGTTTGGCAAAGCAACTACGCATCCTCTGGCATTTCCAAGATTCCGGAGCTGGATAAGACGCTCGATTCAACGCGTTCGCAGCGCTTCAATGGAGTCGGTTACAAGAATCATCCAAGAGGTCTCCGTTGGGCTTTCTTAGACTGGGATTTTCCCGGATTGCAGTCGGCGGTCCACATAGATGGCACATTGAACAATGACGAGGACCGAGATCGCGGTTGGACAGTCGAACTTGCTCTGCCTTGGCAATCCCTCCAAGTTCTCAACATGTCCAAGCCGCGCTCTTTGCCGCCGAATGCTGGAGATATTTGGCGGATGGATTTTTCCCGTTTCAACCAGTACAAGGAAGCTCCCCAAGCTGAGGCAGAAAAGTCCACTGACTCCGGCGGTTGGGCCTTGAGTTATCATGGTGTATGGGACTCGCATATCCCCGAGTGCTTTCCAATCGTGACTTTCCGCGATCGTCCATTGCCCTAAGTTGTCCTACGGAGTAACTTCCACCCAAACTTCCCGTTTTACGCGCACAGCGGACTGTGCCCACTGAAAATAGGATTCAATACAACCGTGATTGTTCTGGATAAGAAAAGAAGTTGGCTTCGCATGGTATTTGCCTTGCGTGGCAGTGTCATCACAACCATTTGGCCACGCATTGCAGTCGTCACATTCTTTGCGGCCACGATCACTTATCTGGACCAGAGCGCCTACATCGACATTCACTCGAATCTCGATACCAAAATACCGTTGGGCATGGTTGGTTTGGCCATGGCGATCTTCCTGGGTTTTCGCAACAACGAGTCCTACGAGCGTTTTTGGGAAGGACGAAAGCTGTGGGGGCGGATGGTAAACGTATCGAGAACGTTTAGCCGCCAAGTCCTTTACATCATCAATCCGCAGAAAGAGTCTGATTCCGAAGTCGTCACCGCCTTTCAGCATGAGATAGTGCGTGCCACAATTGCTTATGTTCATTCCTTTCGGCATCACCTGAGAGACACGGACCCGCAAAAAGAATTGGACCAGTACCTGGATCCGTCGGATAAGGAATTCGCCATGAGCCATTGGAATGTGCCCAACGCGATCCTCCAGCAAATCGGAATGAAAATCCGAAAGGCTTGGCATTCTGGCTATTTACACGAATACCATCTGCCTGTTCTTGAAGAAAGCTTGACCGAAATGATGGGAGTCCAAGGTGGATGTGAGCGAATCAAGAGTACGCCGCTTCCTTTCACGTATAACGTTCTAATTCACCGAATCGTTTGTGTATACTGTCTAGCTGTTCCATTTGCATTGCTGGAGTCCTCTGGATGGTGGACGCCTGTTGAAGTCTGCTTGATTTCGTACGCCTTATTCGGACTAGATGCAATTGGTGACGAAGTCGAACAGCCCTTTGAGTGGGACGACAATGACTTGCCGCTCGACGGAATCAGCCGAACGATCGAAATCAACCTGCTTGAGATGATCGGTGAAGAAGACAAGCCAGAACCCCTCAAGCCAACCAACGGGGTTCTACTCTAATGCTTGGCCGGCTCCGCCTGTTGCCAAACGTTGTGGCAGTGGTAGCTTGCCTGATCTGCAGCTACTACTGCAGCTTTGGCGTCAACTCGATGGCGAATGAGCCCGATAGCGTCGCTCCGCGCGGCCGACCAAGCTGGAAAAACGAGACGCTACGCGGCTTTCCCGATCCCACGCCACGTTGGAAGGCCGTTCGCAGCTTTCCGAACATCTCGATCCCCAAGCTGATTACTTTGGGGCATGTCCCCCATTCCAGAGTCCTTCTGGCCGTCGATCACCAAACCGGCTACGGTGGCCCAAGCACTGTCCAACAATTTGAAGATCGAACGGATGCATCCGAAATACGTCCGTTCCTCAAACTGCCAGATATCATTTACGGCATCGCCTTTCATCCAAATTTTGCAGAAAACAGATTTGTCTTTATTGGTTGCAACGGAAAATCAATAGAATTGAATGCCGTAGCTACTCGAGTCTTGAGGTTCGAGGTTACCGAGGACTATCCCTTTCGCTGCAACCCCGAAACGCAAACGACGATCATCGAATGGAGGAGCAATGGACACAATGGTGGCGACCTTGTTTTCGGGCGTGACGGTTTGCTCTTTGTCTCCGCCGGAGATGGCACATCAGATTCTGACGCAAATCGAGCAGGACAGAACCTAGGTGTGCTCAATGGTTCGATGCTGCGCATCGACGTTGATCGTCCTTCGAACGGGGACATGTACTCGATTCCTGAAGGAAATCCCTTCGTAGACATTGAAGGCGCGCGGCCAGAAATCTGGTCTTATGGGCTACGCAATCCTTGGCGGATCGCATACGACGCACATAGCAATCAACTTTGGGCCGGGAATAACGGCCAGGATCTGTGGGAGTCCGTATACTTGATACAGAAGGGGGCCAATTACGGATGGAGTATCAAGGAATCCAACCACCCCTTCCACGAGAATCAAGATTCGGGCCCAGTTTCAATCTCGCCAGCAACATTTGAGCACCACCACAGCGAGGCCCGATCTCTGACGGGTGGTCCCGTTTATCGCGGAAAGAAGTTTCCCGAACTGCAGGGATCTTACATTTATGGAGATTATTCAACAGGAAACATCTGGGCGATTCGGCACGACGGCGAAAAGTTGATTTCTCAAGAAAAGATCGCCCGCAGCAACTTACAGATTTCTGATTTCGATATAGACTCTCAGGGCGAGATACTTATCGCGGATCATGCAGGTGCAGTTTATCACTTAGAACGAAATCAAGACAAAACTGGGAACGACTTTCCGAAAACGCTCAGCGCCACGAAACTTTTCACTAATTTGCGTCAAGAAGTCGCAACTCCCGGTTTGATTCCTTACCAAGTGAATTCTCCGCTATGGTCCGATGGCGCCATAAAGAAAAGATGGTTCGCAGTTCCAGCTGACAAGACCATCGGCTTCAAGGCTCAGGGATCCTATGATTTTCCTGACGAATCGGTCATCGTGAAGTCCTTTGCCTTTGAGGAAATCAACTCAGACAATGCCAAGCAGCACTTTGATTCCGAACCGCGCAAAGTGGAAACACGAATCATGGTGAAACTTGCGGGCGAGTGGTTTGGGTACTCCTACCGTTGGAACGAGGAGCAAACTGATGCTTTCCTTGTCGAAGAACAAGGCCGCGACGAGGAACTGAAGTGGGTCGCAGAACAAGGAGAACCAGTTGAGATCCGGTGGCGGTACCCAAGTCGATCCGAGTGCATGGTTTGCCATTCCCGCGCTGCGAATTTTGTCCTAGGGCTTTCCACCGAACAGCTACATGCTGCATCAGATACTGCAAGCCAGGTTAGGGAAATTGGGGCCCAAGGTTTCTTTGGCGAGACCTGGGAATCGCCCGATCTACAGGAGCTAAGGACACTCGTTGATCCTCACGATGCACAACAGCCGCTGGATTTGCGAGCTCGATCATATGTACACTCCAATTGTTCCGTGTGCCACGTCAAAGAAGGCGGCGGCAATTCAAAAATTGTGCTTTCCGCATTCGCTTCGCAAGAAAAAATGCAGCTGTTTGGCAAAAAGTCGATGCACTCTGTGCCTGGAATGAAAGGCGAATTGCTGGCCGATCCGGTCAATCCAGACGCATCTCTTTTGCTGCAACGGATTTCAAGGCGTGGAGCAGGGCAGATGCCGCCGCTGGCAACGCAGCGCATTGACGAAGCGGCCGTGCGGCTAATTCGCGATTGGATCTCATCCAAAGCACCTTGATGTTACTCACTCTTGCGCCCGGATCCTGCATTGTTTTGACGCTTTATCGGCGGCTTAGTTCGGAAGGCTCCGCATCCAATCCGTAGGCCAACGCTCAATGTTGCCACTGATTTCGACATCGAAGTTTACAACGCAAGGCTGTCGCTCATTTGCGGTCAACCAATTCTCAAAGTCGTGAACATTCATTGGATGTCCAAAAAAGAATCCTTGATAGGAAAAGTCGTGCAGGTCCGAAAGAAGATTAACCTGCTCCATGTTGTCCACTCCTTCGATTAGCATGGGTATTTCCAGGTTATCAAATAAACGCACGATTGCTTCCAATAAGATTCGAGAATTACGATCGCGGCAGATATTCTCGGTTAATGAACGATCGATCTTGATGCGATCTACTGACAAATCCAGCAGTGCATTGATCGACGCGTGTCCGCTACCGAAATCATCCAAATCTACTTTGAATCCAAAATCTCTCAGTTGATTAACGTTCTTTATAATTTGCGTGCTATCCTCATCGAACATCACTGTTTCGAGGATTTCTATCACTATCTCAGAGGAATCTAGATTCTTCTCAAGCACGCACTCGTATAACCAAGTTGCAAAGGAAACATCGCGCAGTTTTGCCATCGAAAAATTAAATGAGATCTGTGGGATGGCTAGCCCTTCCGACTTCCAGTGAGCAAATTGAGCTAGCCCTTTTTTAAGCATCACACGATCAATTTGATCCATCAAGTTCAACTCTTCGGCAACCCCCACGAAGCTCGCTGCACTACGATATTCTCCTGGTGTTTTTTCCCACCGCGCTAAGGACTCCAGCCCGATTAGCTTGCCGGTTTTTCCGCAGATTTGCGGTTGGAAAAATGGTAAAAACTCATCGTTTTCGAGTCCTAGAACGATCTCGTGCTGCATGCGTTCACGCGTCCGGTACCTTTCTGTCAACTCGTGAGTGACAAATTCCAATCGACCGCGCCCGGTGTTCTTTGCCTCATACAAAGCGATATCTGCGTCCAGAAGTAACCTTTCCGGTTGGGATTCGGAGGGTCTTGAGAGGGCGACTCCGATAGAGCAGCCGACGGAGCATTCTTGATTTTCGAAGCGAATGGGTTTGGAGACTTCTTTAATGATCGTCTCACCTAGTCTGGCCAAGTCTTCTTGTTGTCGATTAAGAACCACAACAACAAATTCATCGCCACCGATACGAGCAACAATCTCACGGTCTCCAACATGTTCTTCTAGCTTGCTTGCCGAGTTGGTGAGAATTGCGTCGCCAGCAGCGTGGCCAAAAGTATCGTTAACCGCTTTGAATCGGTCCAAGTCGATATGCAATACCGCCACGCTTTCACCTTGCTGAATCGCATCCTTTACATCGCGATCGATAAACTCGCGCAGCCTCCTTCGATTTGCGATTCCGGTCGCGGGATCGTGATTTGCCGCCCAACTCATCTTGCGAATATTGCTGTCCAACTGATTCGTCGTTTTCGCAACTAATCCTGCCATGGGTGCAAAAATATATCGAGCTTCAAAGGCGATTCCAAGCAATAGTGTTAGCAGTAAGCCGAATTCAATCTTAAGCAAAAAGAAATTGGATGCATCCGATTCTTTTTCGAAAAGCTTTACAACGCGATCAAGGTCCTGAAGCAACTCGTTTCCTGCAGCTTCCTGCATTTGACAGAGCAACTCAGCCTTGCGGTCATTCGAAATCCCGGGTTCTATTAACTGATCTACGAGCGTAGTGTACGCGCGAACTCTTTCGTCCAACTGTGGGCTGCCATAGAATACTTCTTCAATTGTCTTAGATAGAGCAGAGCCTTTCTGCGACTTGCCCTGGTCTCCAACCAATATCTCATGTGAATGCAAGAAAAGATCTCTGCTCGACAACAGCTCTTTCAAAGCGGCTTCTCGCGCCTCCCCCTCCGCTACGGACCATTGACTCGCAAAAAGTGCAATTCGCTGAGACAGCATTCGCTGCCGTCCACTTAAGTTAATCAAGCGAGCGTACTCGGTCTTATCTTTGACCATACAAGTGATCGTGATAAACGCGGCAATGCCGCAAGCAGCTATAACTAGCAATGCAATCGTATACGCGGTTGTAACTCTTCGAAAAAGAGCTTCGCTTTGCTTTGTATTATTCACCATGAATTCTCCCGCAAAACCATACATCCACTCTTCTACGCGCGCTTGATATGCGGAAATTCGCAGGGGTTGTATTTTTCGCGGGTCAAACCAGGACCAGATCAG
Source organism: Planctomycetota bacterium (assembly GCA_039030255.1). Taxonomy (GTDB): domain Bacteria; phylum Planctomycetota; class Planctomycetia; order Pirellulales; family Pirellulaceae; genus Aureliella. The sequence goes on from JBCCEO010000152.1 coordinate 6,899, forward strand.
TTTCCGAATGCGAAGAGCTTTTATCGGCTCCAACAACACCGCTAGGTAGGGACCGAAGGCGGGTGAAGCAGCCATCCCTCTCGTCCATTTGACTTTTACAGTCGGTGTTTCACAAAAGCACTAAGAAAATAGCTGTCAACAAGTCACATTTTTAAAGGGTCACCATGTAAAATCACCCTACCCATATGAAGAAGTATTCAAAGAACGCCATCATGATCAATAACGCAAACAACCTCCTACTATTCCTCATCTGTGCACTTCCATCCCTAAACTCGATTCGCTGCAACGGAGAAGAGCAACCCAACATCGTCTTGATCTTAGTCGACGACCTTGGATACGGTTACCTGGAATGCTTTGGGGCTGAGGACATGAAAACCCCGCGCTTGAATGCGTTAATGGAACGCGGGCTCAGACTCAATCAGTTCTACGCCAACTGCACCGTTTGTTCGCCAACCCGCGCTTCGTTACTAACCGGGAAATATCCTGATAAAGCAGGTGTGCCAGGCGTGATCCGGCAGTGGGGCAAGGACAGCTGGGGGTATCTCGATCCAAGTGCCAAGACTTTGCCCGAGTACCTCAAAACTGTGGGCTACCACAGTGGCATGGTAGGAAAATGGCACTTGGGTTTTGATGCTCCCAATATCCCGAACGCACGCGGCTTTGATCACTTTCACGGTTTCTTAGCTGACATGATGGATGACTACTACACGCATCGAAGGGGCGGAGTCAATTGGATGCGTCTAAATGATAAGGAAGTTGATCCGAAAGGACATGCCACGGACGTCTTTTCTGACTGGGCGTGCGACTATATCGCTGAACAAAGCAAGACCGAGCAACCGTTTTTCTTGTACTTGCCATACAACGCGCCCCACTTTCCAATTCAGCCGCCGCAGGATTGGCATGACAAAGTCAAACAGCGTGAGCCGCAGCTAGACGACAAGCGTTCACGCAATGTCGCCTTGATTGAACATATGGATCATGGGATTGGACAGGTCCTCGATGCGATTCGAGACAATGGCATCGAAGAAAACACGATCGTTATCTTCACTTCCGACAACGGCGGTTCCATTCCTCATGCTCAGCGCAACGGTAAGCTGCGTGGCGGCAAGCAAGATCATTGGGAAGGTGGAATCCGGGTGCCAACATGCGTGGTTTGGCCAGGGCATATCGAAGCAAGTCAATCTGATGCGGCCGGCATGACTATGGACTTGCTACCGACGCTTTGCGATATCGCAGGCGCCAAAGTCACCGAGCCAATTGACGGCATCAGCTTGAAGGAAGTTTGGCTGGAGGGCGCACCTGAGGACAAGCAGCGCACGATGATTTGGGTCCGACGTGAAGGCAATCGTCGCTACCAGGGCCGCGCCTACTATGCGATTCGTAAAGGCGCCTGGAAGCTACAACAGAGTTCGCCCTTCGAGCCCATGGTTTTGGTCAACCTTGAGGAAGATCCATACGAAGAGAACCCCAAGCCTGCGCAAGGCAAAATCGCGAACGAACTAGTGAGTGAACTCATGCGTCACCTTCAAGCAGCAGGCAAGATTCCTTGGCAACCGGTCACCCCGTAAAATACGTTGATTAGCGATTGAGCCACGTGACGCGTAAGCGGCCGGGCAAGTCGAACACAATCTACCCGAGGCCTCACGGCCAGGCGGCTCATCTTCCCGCAGCGGAAGTCGTCAAGACGTTCGGCTTCTTAGCTGCTTCCGCCTCATCTTCCCAGAAACCTAGGGCGTTGCCCAAGGCTACGATGAAGCGTGGCCTTCGGCCAAAGAAGACTTGTCGACAATCGATGGAATCGCAGTTGAATGAGATTCCGCAGTGTTCCAAACTGACTTGCTATGGCTGAAGGCCATATTCAAGACAGCAAAAAACGGCTAAAGCCTGGACTCCAACGCAGGCCACTGTTTCGGTCCTTCTTTGAGTCAAATCGGTTTTCTTGCAAGTCGTACAATAAGTGCCATTGCATCTGCGGTGGAATATTCGTTTTCAACTTTGTTCGAGTAATGGTGCCAGCAATGACCTCCAGCTATGCAAATCTTTCGAGTCGTCTAGAATTTTTGAGTACACAGGTTCATTGGATACGTCAGAGCACGTAGCTAATTCTGATGCAACTCTATGCATTTCTTCATTGCCATTCCGCGCCTTGCATCCACAGAGACTGATCGTCAGGACCAAAAAACCAACGCAGATGGAATGTCGCATAAGTCAACCTCTCTTAAAGGGCCGATCAAGAATGTTGGGTGGCATTGAAACACCCATCTCCAGGAATGGGTTTGATAGCTCGCGCCGAAAGTCTTGACGACTTCCGCTACGACTAAGGCTGGTTGCAAAAAAAGTTTAGGGTACAGCCTGCAATTTTCCTGGGCTCTCATCATTTTCCCGAGACGCTTTGGCGGCGGCACGCTCTTGGCCTAACTGCTGCGTCATCTCTTCTAAATCCTCTTTGCAGCTGCAATCTTCCTTGCACTGACACGGCACTTCGAACATGGTGCACTGAAGCTGTAGACTCGCTAGAGCACGCAGAATCTCGGGCGTATAACGCTGGACAGAAAAGCTACATGACGTCAAATTTTTGTTCTCCGCCAATTTCAAAACAGCCTCTACTGGCAAAGGCTGCTCAGCAGTGAACGTGGTTAGATTGGGAAGCGCGGCCCAACTCGTCAAAACCGGATCTGAAGCATTGAAATCCCTCATTTGCAAAACCGTGAGACTCGATCTCAAGGACTCGGGAATCTCGATGTCTTGCATCGAACCACGGTTGAGGTACAGAAAGTCGACGAGTGGCAGGCTGGCGATGGATTCCAGATCGACTTGATCAAGTTCTGCGTCTTCCACAACGAGCGAGCCAATGCGACTGTTGCTCACACCTTCTAATGGCCCCAAGCCTTTAGGAGACTGAAGCATTAAATAGTTCAATCGTGGGAACGCATCGATGACCTGCTGAACTTGCTTCCCATCGCAGCCCTCCAGCAACGCTGCTCGCACACTTTGCTTTTCTCCCATCTCGAGATTTGCCGACTCGCTGAGCCGCGTGAAGTCGACATATTGCAGATGACGCATGGCTCGGACATGCGCCAAATCGACAGCGTTTGGATTGCCGATGGAAACGGTCACAAGCGGTATTCCTCGAAACCACCAATCGTGCTGGTAATCGGCAAGGTTCGCAAAGTCCACCCACCTGGTGCGCAAGGATCCGTAGACGAACATTTCCAAGTGCCAACCGATGAATCCGAAAAAAAGAACAAAGAATTGCCCAAACACAACTGCAGCTACTCGCCGCCGCTCACGCTCTTCTGGCAACTGAAACCAATGCCCGAGCTTCAGCACAAAGACGCACGTTGCACCGAGCAACAACGCAGCCAGCAACAAGCCAAGCGTGGGAAGCATCACCCAAGCAAACCTGCCCAACATTCCCGCAGCAAAACTGGTCGACAAGACGATGATAATTTCCAACATCGTTCGCAGGGAACGATCTTGGAAAGTCACGACCCAGAATCCGGCGCCAGCCCCAGCAATCAAACCCCATATTGGCGAGATAAAGCAGGAGAGAATCAATCCAACGACACTGGCAAACAGAAAGGCACTGATGCGCGAAAAAGTTTTGCGAACAAAGTGTGCCGTTATGTAGCCACCGACAAAACTGGCCAACAGAGCAATGGGTTCCAGCCAGCTGTACCAATCGCTCATGTAGCGAGCAACCGCGCCAGACTGAGTCCACTGAAGCAGCAGTCCCGCGAGCCCTACGAGCCCGACCGTTGCGAACAGCACCTTGCGCTGCCGCTGCTGAAGAGCAGTCGTCTCGACCTCGTGCGTCGAATCTGTTTCAGTTTCTTCCTCAAACACAAGCACGCCCCATGCTTCTCATGACGCAGCCAGACCTCAACGCCAGCAACTAGTAACACTATCGAAGTTGACCGCAAAAAGTTGATGTCGTCAGCCTGAGATTTCTCTTGCTAGATTGACGAATCCGCAAAAAAATCTCCATGTCTCCATGTACATCAAATCTTAGCGAGTTTGTTAGAGCAGTTTCTCTAGTTTTTGATAATGCAAACCGGTTCTTACTTACTTCGTCGTGCTAGTAAAAATCGCTCACTCGCATGCAAGAACAGATCGCTGGCTCGTCGTGTTAGTGAGCAACTTTAATTGCTCAGAGCTACCCTTTCCACCGTTGCCTCAGCACCCCCAAAGCAACTAGGATAGTAGCTTGCAATTGAGTGAGGAATTCTCCGCCTTTGGAACACATTAGATGCCCTTTGATCCTAGTTTTTTGTTTCGATCAAATCGTAAAACCGAAAAGAAAAGGCGATATCACGCAGTCAACCGTTCCAGGATGAAACTTCGTCGCGCGCTTGCGATCGATCCTCTTGAAGCAAGACGCCTTCTTTCGATTACTCCGGAAGACTTTATCGTCCATCATTTCAACGATGACGTTCCGACTGAAGAGACAATGACTCAAGTCGGAGGAAAGCTACTCATTTCCGCATCGACGCCCGCTTTCGGCAAAGAGTTGCAACTGGTCGATCCATTGACATTCGACGTCCGGACTATCGACGTCAATCCTGGCATCCAAAGCTCAGATCCCAAAAACATTCAGGTCATCGGGGATTTTGTATTCTTCTCAGCTATCAGTCCGAGTATCGGTGAGGAATTGCATTGGTTCGATGCATCCGAACAGATCCCGACGGTCCATAAATTTGATGTGGAACCTGGGCTTAACAATTCATACCCAAGAGATTTTCTTCTTCACAACTCAAAACTCGCTTTCCGTACGGGATTTACAGGAACTGAACTTCGAATTCTCGACCTCTCAGATCGCTCGTTATGGACCGGTGACGTGGCCGTTTATGGGAGTAACATCGCAATCTCCAACGATATACTTTTCGTCACTGCCTTCGATCCGGAGTATGCTTACGAACCACATTGGATTGATCTGGCCTCGGCGAACCCAAGCATGAACTTGCTTAGTGTTAGCCCCGGGAACAATGGTAACCCAGGGCTTCCAAACGAATACGTCGCAATCGGAGATAAGGTCTTCTTTGACTCGTATGGTGAACTAAGGTCTGTCGACACCACGGAGCCAAGTTTTACGATTCAAACAATCGATGTAGACCCAGATTCAGCAGCGGATCCGTCCCATCTGACGCAAGTCGGAAGTAAGCTCTTCTTTTCAGCTGACAAGAGCAATGAAGGACGCGAGATGCGGTGGATAGATACCGCGGATCAGAACCCTATAGTTGATTCCATCAATTTGAGTGGAGATTATAGCACTGCTCCGACTCGACTCTTTGAAGCTGGCAACCGATTGTACTTCGCGGGAAACTTCAAGACAGAAGCCAACGAGTTGTACTTTGAAACGCTCATGTTCTTGGATCCAAATTTAGCGAATCCAGAAGTAAACATCGTAGATCCTTTCATGTATTCTATGGGTCGATACGACATGCTCGCGTTTGGTAACCGGCTCTTCTTCGACGCCGCCGTGTACTCGCCGGGGAACCTTGACCGTGAAATCCGCTGGATCCGAACGGACATTGATGCAACATCTTTTAGTACCGTCGATACTTGGCCAGGTGCCAACCCAACAGAGGCTGGGAAGCTCGGGGGATTTGAAGTCGTCAGCGATCGATTCTTTTATACTTCAGATGGTCCTGACGGCTGGCGTTTAAGGTGGTTTGATGCAAGCCATGAGGCGCCAACACCACAGACGCTCGACTTATTTCTAGGCACGGACGATGCAATTTTTTCACGGTATCTGAGCCAGCAAGTTGGCTCGAAGCTATTTTTCGATGGCGAAACGACAACGGAGGGCAACGAACTACGATGGTTCGACATTGCGGCTCCCGAAAATGGTGTACAGACCGTTGACATC